>CP040001.1:300000-600000 GCA_013100825.1 Candidatus Saccharibacteria bacterium oral taxon 488 | reverse complement strand
AGGCTAATAAATCCGCCATGCGCATGCCGTTTCGTGTTGAGGCCGGTGACCAGCTCATGAGCCAGCTGCGCCAGGTGCTGGGCGACGAGTGTGTGATCTTGAAATAATTTTCTTAATTACTACCTTCTCGTTGTCGTACCAATTTGCTGTACCAGCGGATTAAGCCGCGCCGCATCTGGCGACCGATCATATTACCAAGTGATGCACCGATCGCGATGGCCACACCAATCATAATTGCTCGCGCTAATACTGCTAGCGACAATAAGAAGTCAGGGTCGGTTGGTGGATTTTCTATTATGCCCATTAGGCCATTGTAGAGCGATAAGCCCGGCACCAGTGGTACGATACCGGCAGCGATGGTAGCCACCGAAGGAAAACGCCATAGTCGGGATAATAGCACCGACATCAGTCCAACGACTGTTGCAGCAACGCCACTTGCGATAACGACTCCGAGTGGCCCAACGAGTGCACTCGATATCCACCACCCCAAGACGCCGATACCACCAGCGATCAGCATCCCGAATAGGCGCGCATGATTGCCTGCTGCAAAAGCAGCGGCAATGATCAATGCTCCTAAGTATTGCGCTCGTATATCGGCAGCTAGTCCTAGTCGATCTGGTGTGGTCGGAAAGCTAATCCCAAATCGCTGAATAATGTATAGCCCGGTCATTACGCCGACAACGATACCCATCGTCGCCATAGTTACCCGCAGTAGTCGGGCGTTTGCTGTTACATAATACTCATCAATCGCATCCTGAAAAGCACCGACGATCATCAGCCCTGCTACCAGCAACACGATACCGCTGATCACCAGCATTGTCGTATCAACTTGCCAGCCCAGCCAGCCATTTAGCCATTGAGCGGCGCCTGCTGCCAGGGTGATTAGGAGTGCGGTAATGATTTGCAGGTAAAATGTTGCGAGACCCCATTTATCTAGAATTCTCATCGTTGCTGTTGCTGCAAATCCCATCACAAACGCTAGTCCGCTCATCAAGATCGAGCCGTTAAATAAAATCACCACACCCATCGATACACCACCGCCCGCCAAACAGGTGACCCAGCGTGAGTACTCGCGTGGGTTAGCGAGGATTTCTTCGACACGTTGCTCTGCCTCGGCTAATGGCAAATGAGTGTCACGAATTAATAGCGCAAGGTTTTGCAATGCTTGGATCGTTTGGTAATTGACATACTTCAATGTGATCGTCCGCACCAAGGTGAGTGGTTCGCGTTCGGTACCGCGGTCTTGGGACATGGTGATGAGTGTTGAGCTGACATCAATGTGAACTCGTCGCCTGCAGTAGGTATTAGTAATTCCCAGGGCCATGTGCACGACGTCTCGTGCGGTCACTCCCATTGCGAGCAGCTCCTCGGCGATTACCATGGTCATACGTAGCGCACGCATATTTGGCGTTAAGCTCTCGTCGATTTTATCCAATTGCCAAACGGGTGCTGGCACTGGCAGTCGTGGTATGCGTCCTAATGATCGTTTGATAAATTCAGGTACTTTTCTTTTCACAGCTGTTTTCACATCACTACTATAGCGCCTCTTGGGTAAAATGAAAATAGTTTAGTGGGTTGAGGCCTGCATGGGTGATACAATAACCCTATGGACGAACGGCAGATAGCTCAACTTGAGACAATAAAAAATAAAGTGCGTGGTATATTAGGCGGCGACCCATCGGGTCATGCTGATGATCACGTTGAGCGGGTGGCCTTTCTGGCGGAGCGTTTTGCGAGCGAATGTAATGAGCCGGTAGATCTGTACGAAGTGCTGTTGACGGCTTGGTTGCATGACATTGACGATTACAAATTAGTTGGCAAAGCGCAGGCAGAGAAATTGACGAACGCGGTCAATAGTATGGTGGATGCAGGAGTGGATACTGACCTATGTCAGGCGGTATTAGAAAATATTGCGGCGATTGGTTATAGTAAACGGCTGGACGGCCAGCAGCCGCGGCGGCTGGCGGGGCAGCTAGTGTCTGACGCTGACATGTGCGATGCTATTGGCGCGGTTGGGATTGAGCGAGGATTGATGTACGCCTGCCATCACGGTGGGCGGATTTTTGACCCCGCGGTTTGGCCAAATGTTGATCTAGCGGCGGAAGAATACGACATTAACGGCAACACGCATGATACCGACGGCTTTATTAATCACTTTTTTGAGAAGTTGCTGAAATTGAAAGGCTTGATGCTGACGGAGCCGGGGCGAATAGAAGCGAGGAAGCGTCAGCACGTTATGGTTGATTTCCTTCATGCCTATTTCCGCGAAAAGAATGTGCCGGAGTGGAGTCAGTTTTTGGAAGGGTATTTACTTGATATAACTAAGACAAATGATTTACAATAGGCGGACAAGGACTATAGTATGAGTGAAGTTTCAGGAAATATGTACTCGCTGCTTGCAGAACGCAGCATTCATGACAGAATGAAAGATCGCGAAGTTCCGTATAATGTTGTCGGCGGGCTGGGTCTACATGCAGTTACCAACGCTGCCAAAATTGATTGGGATAATCGTGTTGTTTGTCTGCCCAATGGTGTGGATTTACCGCGTCTACGTAAAAACGGTACGGTGCGAGACCTTGATACATTAGTGCAAAGCACAGATAAGACTGTTGTGAAGAGTTGTCGGCAGGAAATTACCGATGCTATCGGTGATAAGTTGGTAGTTTCGGCATTTGGACTTAATCCATACGAAAAAAAATCGTCGTGGTATATTTGATTTCGTCGGCGATCGTTATGTTGATGATGAAGGTCGTTTATACTGGCGCCTCGGCGGTATTGAGACGGAAATTCCCCCAGCTAGTCTTGATCAGTGGCTTGTGAAGAGAGATGGCGAGACAGTATGCGCTATCCTTAATCCAATTGCTCAATTAGGAGCGTACGGATGTCGTTCAATTACCGGCTGGCGTCCAAAAGACACAGAAAAAGTCGAGGAACTAATAAATGCTATAATGCCAAACCGCAAAATTTCAGATATTCCGCAAGAGTGTCGCGACCAGTATTATACATTTAGAGAACAATCGAGAAAAGTTGCCGAAGCTAGACAAAAGTTAGGCTGGTTTGGGCTAAAGGCTGGATTGTTGTCATTCTTTGAGCATCAAGAGTGGGCGGTACGACTTGCTCAGGGCGAGCTGGATGGTGTGCTCAGTGGTTTTGTCGGCAAGACGTGATCACTTGATATAATGGTAGCTGTGAATCAACGGTTGCAGCAAAAACTCAAGACCCTACCGCGCACTCCTGGCGTCTATTTTCATAAGTCAGCCAGCGGCGAGATTATTTATGTGGGCAAGGCGGCGGTGTTACGTAACCGCGTGCGCCAGTATTTTCAAGATTCGCGCGGGCGGGACAATAAAACCATGGCGTTGGTGGCGGAAATTGCTGATACTGATTGGATTGAGACCGAGAGCGAGGTTGACGCGTTGTTTTTGGAGAGCGAGATGGTCAAACGCTACATGCCGCGCTACAACGTGCTGCTGCGTGATGATAAATCGCAGATGTATGTACGCATCGACATGAAAAGTGAGTGGCCGACCGTCAGTTTTACGCGCAATCCTGCGGATGACGGCGCGGAATATGTTGGCCCGTTTTATAATGGCTTTGCCTTGAAAAAAGCCTTGCGCTATCTGCGGCGAGTGTTTCCGTATTTAACCAGGCAGCGGCGACCAGGGCAGTCGAAATTGGATGAAGATTTGGGTCTCAGCCCGCGACTAAGCGATGGGCCAGCTGCCTACAAAGCTAATCTACACAAACTCATCAGTTACATCAAGGGTAATCGTAAAGCCATCGCCGCCGAGCTGGAGCGCGACATGAAAACGGCAGCTGGGCTGCATGATTTTGAGCGGGCGGCCGACCTTCGCAATAAACTACGCGCCATGCAGGAATTGCAGCGGCGAGTTTGTTTCGGCGACAAAGAGTTTTTGGATATTTCTAAGGACAAGGCATTGGCTGATTTGGCGAAATTATTGGGCCTAAAAGATATCCCAGCACGCATCGAGGGTTATGATATTTCACACATGAGCGGGCAGCAAGTCGTCGCTAGTATGGTGGTATTTACCAATGGCGCGAGCGACCGGGCGGAATACCGCAAGTTTAAAGTTAGTGAGAAAAATGATGATACGGGTAATATGCATGAGACGGTTTTTCGCCGGTTGAGTGAGCGTCATTTAAAAAGCTGGGGTCGTCCTGATCTGCTGCTGATTGATGGCGGTAAGGGTCAGCTAGCGGCAGCCATCAAAGCGCGTGATGAGCGTGGCGTCACCGTGCCGATTATCAGCATTGCCAAGCGCGAGGAAGAGCTGCTAGTACATAAGATTGGTTCACAGATTGATATAGCGTTCATTGAGCAAATGCGGTCACAGCCGCGGTCGGATATTACTATTCACGAAGATGGCGATGTCTATGTGGTGAATTTACACCCAAGTCAGCGTAACGCCAGTTCGCACTCAAAAAACTTACGAGCTAGCATGGAGCAAACTCGCAACGAACGTCCAACGGCGGACGAGAATACCCTTGCGACAACCGACATCGTCAAACTGTTCCAGCGCATCCGCGACGAGTCGCACCGCTTTGCGGTGAGCTACCACACGGCCCTCAAACGCCAGCAGCAAACGAAAAACCAGCTGGAGGAAATTCCTGGCATTGGGCCAAAAACCCGCGCCAAATTATTGAAAAAGTTTGGCAGCATCAGCCGTATACGGAATGCCTTACTCACCGACCTGGAAAAAATCGTGGATAAAGAGCTAGCGAAAAAGATTAAGCTTATGCTATCATCATAAGTATGAGTCGCAAGTATGGATTTACCGTCATAGAAATACTAATTGTCGTTGTGGTTATTGGTATCTTGGCGGGCATCGGTCTCGTCAGTTATAACGGGTGGCGCAAAGAAACGGTGCGTAAAGCTATAACGTCGGATCTTCAGAATGCATTATCAGCCGCAGAGCAGGAAAAAAACTTCAAAGGGTCATACCCAACGACATTGCCGCAGTCGTTCAAGAGTGGCTCGCCAGATATCGTAATCACTGTACGAACAATCCCGCCGTCTGGTTCGACGCCAGCCGCGATCTGCATTGAGGGGACGAGTAGTCGCCAGCAGCTCCAGATGCACATCAAGAGCACTGAGCGCAAGGTAGTCGACGGCGCTTGCTAGCGTTATGATATAATGAAATGTAGTCATGAGACGACAATTTGCAATATTTTTTGTTAGGTGGGTACTTAATTCTGTTGGTATCTGGGTGGCGGTGCGGCTTCTCGGGACGAGTGAGCCAGTGGTTGAGACGACGGCAACGTTTGTCATCGCCGGTTTAATCTTTTCGATCGTCAACTCTATCTTAAAACCGATCGTTGTCATCTTGTCGCTACCGGCGATCTTACTGACGCTCGGTTTATTTACGCTGGTGGTTAATGGCATCATGGTGTATATATCGTTGGCACTGGCGCCGGGATTATCCATGAGTTTTGGCTCGTCAATTCTTGCCGGAATCATACTCAGTCTGGTAAACTATATAGTAAGTAGCGCCTTCGTTATCAAGCCGGCGCCAGAATAAGGAGAAAGCATGTCACTTGATACTATTTTGCCGTATGTCACATTAGGATCAGCCGTTTTGATGATCATTGCCATATTGTTGCAGCAGCGTGGTGCTAGCCTGGGTGCAGGATTTGGCTCGTCGGGCGAACTGTTCACCACGCGGCGAGGTTTTGACAAGAACTTGTTTGATGTGACTATTGTGTTTGCTGTTGTGTTCGTGCTGTCGATCTTGGCGAGTTTGGTGTTGCCGAGTCTGAAGGGCTAGGGGTATATCTTGGACACAAAAAAATCATCTTGGAAAAAATTTCTGCGGCTGGACTTCACAACGAAAGACCTCGATGGACGGGCGCAGAAACTAACCAAGACGACCCTGCGTCACGCGCATACGTTTATCTCCTTGCGCCTCGAACATTTGGCTGGAGTCAAGCGGCATGTCCTGGGGTGGATCTTTCTGGTTATTCTATTGATTACCATCAGTATGGTGCAGTGGCTGTCATTTCGTGAATTGTATGCTCATAACGCACCGGCCAGGGGTGGGTCGTACTCAGAGGGTGTATTGGGGCCGTTAGAGACGCTTAATCCGATCTTTGCTCGTAGTAGTGCCGAAAAGTCAGCGGCCCGACTGATGTTTGCGAGTCTTTATAATTATGATACGACCGGACATATCAAAGGGGACCTCGCTGAGTCGGTCACAGTCAATGAGGCCGAGACTGAGTACACGGTCAAATTGCGCCGTAATCTCAAGTGGTCAGATGGAGCGCCACTGGATGCTCGCGACGTGGTGTTTACGGTTAATTTACTCAAGGATGCACGGACACAAGCAGCGATTACCGGCTGGCAGTCGATCAACGTCAAGCAGGTTGACGAGCGGACAGTGCAATTTACCCTGCCGGCCCCGTACGCACCATTTATGCATGCGCTCACCTTTCCGATTTTGCCTCAACACAGTCTCAGTGAAGTTAATCCGGCCGAGCTCCGCGAGCATGGTTATGGTAAGTCGCCCGTGACCTCTGGGCCGTTTGCTATGCGGATTCTACAGAATGCCAATGCTGATGGGTCGAAAAAAGTGCTTCACCTCGTGGCTAACTCGCAGTATCATCATGGCGAGCCAAAGCTGGATCGCTTTCAGCTGTATGTATACCCGACGCGGGACGAGATCACCAAGGGCCTCAAGACAAGCGAAATTATGGCAACACCGGAATTATCTTATACGGCACAGTCGGAGCAGATTCGCCACATGTACGCATCGCAGTCGTATGCGATTAACGATGGTGTCTACGCACTGTTTAATACCCAAAGCGAAGTAGTGAGCTCGCGCAAAGTTCGGCAAGCACTGGTCCAATCGATTAATACCCAGGCGCTGCGCGAGAAGTTTGCCTTTGCGAGGAAGCCGCTACATGGCCCAATTTTTGACGACCAAGTGGACGGGCAACTAGCTGGCCGTCTGCCGTATGACACAGAAGCAGCGAAAAAATTACTGGATGAAGAAGGATGGAAGGTAGTCGGTAATCAACGTAAAAAGGGTGAGCAAGTTTTGCAATTGTCGTTCGTGACGCTCAAGGGCTCTGATTTTGAAACTATTGCGCGTGAACTCGTAAAAGTCTGGCAGGAAACGCTGCATATCACCGTTGACTTGCGGGTGGTTGATCCAAATGATGCCTCGCAGAACGTTTTGCAGTCCGTCCTGCGGCCGCGCGGTTTTGATGTGCTATTGTACGAGTTGGTGCTGGGCGGTGACGCCGATGTCTTTGCCTACTGGCATTCGTCACAGGCCAATCAAGGCGGCCTCAATTTTGCTAACTATAACAGCGCGGTGGCCGATGATGCCCTCGCGGCTGGTCGCACCAAACAAAGCGCCAAGCAACGAGTTAGCAAATACCAAGCGTTTACCAGGCATTGGCAGTCCGATGTGCCGGCCCTCGCACTATATCAAGTACAACTGGATTACATTCATTTGCGTTCCGTGTCGGCGCTTGATAAGTCAATGCGGTTGGTATATCCCACCGATCGGTTTGCCGACGTGATCTACTGGACAGTTCGCCGTGAATCCGTTTACAAAACACCGTAATCAGGTATAATGGTAAGTGGTCATGCGGGCGTGGCGGAATTGGTAGACGCGCTAGCTTGAGGGGCTAGTGAGCATTATGCTCGTGGAAGTTCAAGTCTTCTCGCTCGCACCAAATGTAACAGAGCGGCGCGTTGGCGGAGCGGTTACGCAGAGGTCTGCAAAACCTTTTAGACGAGTTCGACTCTCGTACGTGCCTCCAGGATTGTCGATAAAAGCTCTCTTGGAGAGCTATAATTATAAATAAAAATATTGAGTGAAATAAAGTTGAATTTGCAACTGAATTTTTGTATTTTGCGAAGGGAGAATATTGATTTATGTTTTCAATATCAGGTGCAGTATTATTTGGAATTATAGCAATTATGACAGTTCTTGTTGCTTGCGGTTTGCCCTTGGGAGAATTTACCATGGGTGGACAACATAAAATCTTACCTAAGAAATTGAGAGTTATGGCAGTCATTTCGATGGCTATCCAAATTTTTGCCATGATAATTATTTTGCAAGCTGGAGGTTTTATCCCTTTGTGGTTGTCTTTTGAGGTTACTAAATATATTTGTTTCTTCTTTGCTGCTTACCTAACTTTGAATACGATTATGAACATGATTTCAAAAAGTAAGAAGGAAAAATATGTTATGACCCCGCTTTCACTGATAGCCGGAATATGTTTTTGGATAACAGCATTTCAGATGTAGTATGTAAAATGAGGGTAAGCTACAGCGCGTCACAGTGGAATTTGACAGCAACATTTATATAAATGATTGTCAATGATATTATTGTGGTATTGATGGATACAGGAGGCACAAAGATGATGAAACATAACAGATTGCTTCATTGAATAGAACAATTTTTGAGATAGTAAATCGAGAAAAGTTTACTGTTTTTCTTGCTTAGTTTTCAAAATAAAAGCGTCAATAAAGTAAAAAAGTACAGTCGTCTTTATTATGTAGTAGGTGAATTTCTTTGGCAGACTTTTCGTTTGGTATACTGGGCAGCAAGATGCCAGTGTCATCTCGTTCTTAGGCCAACTATCTACACCATATTGGCGCGTAGGATGTACATTTTACTTTATAAATATAGTATACTATGGAGGTATGCGCGAGTGGCGGAATTGGTAGACGCGAGGGACTTAAAATCCCTTGACCAAAAGTCGTGCGGGTTCGATTCCCGCCTCGCGCACCATAATCGTTACAAAAGCCGCCGGTAAGAGGCGGCTTTCGCGATGGATAGTTGAGTTCTAGTGTGCCAGGTAAATCAGGTGTTTCGCCCGGTCATCTTTCGCCGAAAGATATAGATAGCGAGTGTAAAGATAACGGTGGTATAACACAAAACAATCAGTAGATGTGGTGTGATGACTTGCCAATTCCCCTCAATGCTGCCTTTAATGGCGGCAACACTGTGGTAAAATGGCAGTGCTTCCGCAACCATTTTAAAGCCACCGCCGATGAGATCGACCGGGACAAATACGCCCGACAGCCAGCCAGCGACATTGGTGAGCAGGGCGCCGCATATGCCGCCAACTGCTCGTTCGTTAATGAGACTGCCGAAGAATAACCCACATCCAACAAACAGAAGCGACGTTACCGTTGTAATAACGATTGCCCCAAGAATGTGTACTGAAAAGTCGAGCCCGATAAAGCAGGCGATAACGAGGGTAATCACTGCCTGCATGGTAGCAATGATAATCATCGGAATTGTGTATCCAATGATAAAATCTCGGGCTGTCATAGGCGAGGTAAACAGACGCATCAGGAATGATGACGTTCGGTCTTTTGCTAGGAGCATACCTGAGAATAGTGCTAGGAATGCCGTACCGAACATTGCGATACCTGGTGCCAAATTTTTGATAGCAAACATAGTATTATTGGCTTTGGCGGGAATGCTGGCGTTTATAATAGAGAGCAGTCCAAGTAAAACGAGCGGAAAGACCAATCCAAAGAATAGATTGATCGGATCGCGTACAGCTTCTTTTGTACAGCGTTTAGCAAATAGTAATGATCTCATCGAATATCTCCTACAAGTGCTACGAACGCATCCTCGAGAGTGCGCGTATTGGTTTGTTTTTGCAGTTCTGCCACTGTACCGATTGCCACGAGCTTGCCGCGTGCCATGACGCCAACACGATCAGACAACGCTTCAATTTCCTCGAGATAGTGGGTTGTTAGTAGTGTCGTCACTGTACCTTTGAGCAACTTGATCGCCTCCCATAGCTCATGGCGCGAAAAAATATCAAGACCTAGCGTTGGTTCGTCAATGAATAATATTTTTGGATTTGAGATGAGCGCCATGGCGATCGACAGGCGTCGCTGCATGCCGCCAGACAAATGCTTAGCTTTTTTATGTTCGACAGTTTCGAGCTTGAATTGGCTTGCCATACGCGAGGCGCTCTCACTGGCGTTATGAGCAGATTGTCCGTAGAGTCCAGCGATCAGTTCGAGATTCTCGCGGACTGATAAATTACCAGCTACAGCAGTTTCTTGCGGTGAAACGTTGATCATCTGTTTGACTGCCTGAGGTTTTTCGGTAATACTATTGCCGAGTAAAATAGCATCACCTTGTGTTGGCTGGCTTAAGCAAGATAACATTTTAATCAGTGTCGTCTTACCCGCACCATTGACACCGAGTAGTGAAAATAACTCACCCTTTTCAATTGATAGATTAAGGCTGTCGACTGCGACAAAGTCACCGTAGCGTTTTGTTAAGTTGGTCGCAGTGATTGCATTCATGATTTCATCTCCGTATCATTGAGTACGGCGGTGATTGTATCAATGACTTTATTCTTAGTCGGAATAGCAATTCCTTGCTGCTTGTCGCCGAGCATGATAAGTGTATCGCCAGGCTTGATATTAAAAATATCTCGCGCCTCTTTGGGTATCACAATTTGCCCGCGTTCGCCAACCTTGACTGTCCAAGCATGTCTACTCTTTGGTTTTGTCATATAATTCCTTTCTTTCATATAAATATGATTTATATGAATAAGTATACGACTATGATGAGCTGCGTGTCAACAATGAGTTGGTATGATTTTGCTGCTATACGACCCGTGTGTATGGTATAATTATGTGTATAAGGTACTAACCATAAGGAGAATAGAACATGGATGCAGTAATAATAACCTTAATTATCGTCGGTGTCGTTATCGTTCTGATTGTGGCGTTTTTGATCGGTACATACAACGGTCTAGTAACGCTGCGCAACCGCGTAGAGGAAGCATGGAGTGATATCACTGTCCAGCTCAAACGCCGGACTGACTTGATTCCAAACCTGGTTAACTCAGTCAAGGGCTACGCCACGCACGAGAAAGAAGTATTTGAAAAGGTTACTGAAGCGCGATCGGCCATTATGGACGCTAAAGGTGTGAAGGATACTGCCGAAGCAGAGAACATGCTCGAAGGTGCGCTGAAGAGCCTGTTCGCGGTAGCCGAGGCTTATCCAGACTTGAAGGCTAACCAAAACTTCATGCAACTGCAGCAGGAACTGGTCGATACCGAAGACAAGATCCAGGCATCGCGTCGCTTTTATAATGGCGGTGTTCGTGATCTGAACACAAGGATTCAAAGGTTCCCAGCTAACATGGTTGCCGGTATGTTCGGCTTCCAGGCCAAGGAGTTCTTTGAGGTTGCTGATCGAGCAAGTGTTGAGAATCCAGTCGAGGTGAAATTCTAAGGCAGGATAATCTTTGCCTGAACTAAGCCGCTCGCCTATTTTCGGCGGGCGGTTTTTGGTATAATATCTAATATGTATAGTGCAATTTCTCATAATAAGCGAAACACTGTGCTGATCATGGCAGTGTTTGTGGCGATTATCGGCGTGATTGGTGTACTGGTCGGTATGTATCTACGGAACTATTCATTGTCGTTGATCATTGTCGGTTGTGCACTGCTTTATGCGTGGTTACAATATTATATTGCTGGTAAATTGGCCATGGCGATGAGCGGTGCGCAGCAGATTGAAAAGAAGGATGCGCCGGAGCTGTGGCGAGTAGTAGAAAACCTGGCGATTACCTCCGGTATGCCGATGCCAAAAGTCTACATTATTGATGATCCAGCGCCGAACGCGTTTGCGACGGGCCGCGATCCAAAGCACGCTATCGTCGGTGCGACTACTGGGCTGTTAGAAATTATGGACAAGCGCGAGCTCGAGGCGGTGATGGCGCACGAGATGAGCCATGTGCGCAACTACGATATTCGCGTTAGTATGATTGCCTTTGGGTTGGTGAGTGCTATTGGGTTGCTTGCTGATATCGCACTCCGGATGATGATTTATGGTGATGATGATGACGGGGATACCAGTCCGGTTGTCTACGTCGTGGGTATCATAGTAGTAATATTGGCACCGATTTTAGCAACGATTACGCAACTGGCGGTGAGCCGCCAGCGCGAGTATCTCGCGGATGCCTCGGGCGCGCTATTGACTCGCGACTCGGAGGGGCTGGCGATGGCACTGGAGAAGTTACAAAGTTATGGTCGGCCAATGCGCAAGCAGAGTACCTCAACGGCGAACTTGTTTATGAATAATCCGCTGCGCCCTGGCTTTTTCTCAAAGTTATTTAGCACCCACCCGCCACTAGAAGATCGAATCGCACGTCTGCGAAGTAATGCAACGAAGATGTAATCATGACGAAGCCAACTAAAAAACAACACACCACGCGGCGTAAACGAGCAACCTCAAGAGCGGATAGTCGCGCCGCGACAAAGAAAACAGTATCGTTAAAAGAGAGGCTTATTAAAGCTTGGCAGCGGCTGATACAGCGCCGTCAAGCTTTTCTCCGCCGTCGGCCGCACCGTAGTTTTCGAGTGACCAAGCGGCGTGACTATCGTCGTTCGCTCAAACTGCCAGGCTACTTTGCGCTGACCAAACAAGCATGGCAACTGATACGAAAGCACTGGCGGATCTTCGTTGGATTGGCGGCAATATATGCGGTATTGGGCGTATTGTTATCGGGGTTAATGTCACAAGATACGTACCAGCAACTCAAAGATACAATTAATGAAGCGAACCAAGAAGGAGCCCTGGGTGCTGTGATGCCGACACTGGCGCTATTTGCCGGCGTGGTTACCAATCAGCTTGGCGGTTCGACGGGTGGTGTGGGATCATCCCAGCAGCTAGTTGGTGCGTTAATTGGGCTATATATATGGCTGACGACAATCTGGCTGATTCGTGGCGTGACCGCTGATAAGCGCCTAAAGGTTCGTGATGGGCTGTATAACGCGGGTGCGCCAGTCATCGCCCTGGCGGTTCTGGTGTTTATTGCGCTCATTCAATTATTACCAGCGGCGATAGCGGCTATCATCTATGGCGCGGCGGATACGTCAGGTATGTTACAACAAACGGTTGTGTTGATGTTGGCGGCCGGTGCCACCATATTAATTGTTACCTTGTCGATATATTGGCTAACGAGTACGTTGTTTGCTATGGTGATCGTCACGCTACCGGGAATGTATCCACTAGAAGCAGCGCGACTGGCTTCGGACGTTGTCTTGGGGCGGCGGATGCGAATCTTGCTGCGATTGATGTGGCTGCTGGTGGTGCTCGCCGTGGTTTGGGCGGCGGTGCTTATTCCGGTCATTACGATTGATGGTGCACTCAAAACGGTGATACCGGCGTTGAACTGGCTGCCGCTGGTGCCGCTCGTGGCGTTGATGTTGGTGGCGTTCTCGATTGTTGCCTCGGCGTGCTATATTTATCTATTCTACCGAAAGGTCGTCGCCGATGACAGCGCGCCAGCTTGACCGGCAGGCGGCCGAGCAACGAATTGTCAAACTGCGAGATCTGATCAATGATTATCGCTATCATTATCATGTCCTCGACGAATCGATCATGAGCGAGGCGGCGGCTGATAGCCTGAAACATGAATTGTCGCAGCTAGAAGAGCAGTTTCCTGAACTCATCACACCAGACAGCCCAACCCAGCGGGTGGCAGGAAAAGCGCTCGGTAAATTTACCAAGGTCCAGCATCAAACGCGGATGATTTCACTGCAGGACGTGTTTGACCGAGAAGAAGTTGCGGCGTGGATACAGCGCATGAAAAAAGTGCGCCGGGACATCACTGAAGAATTTTTGTGTGATATCAAGATGGATGGCCTGGCCTGTGCGCTGATTTATGAAGACGGTGTGCTGACGCGGGCCGTGACGCGCGGCGACGGATTGGTTGGTGAAGATGTGACCATGAATGTGCGGACGATTCAGAATGTGCCGCTGACACTGCGCGCCAACCAGCGATTTGCTCATTTTTTGCGTGGTCGGACGGAGATTCGTGGTGAAATCGTGATGCACAAAGAGGACTTTGCAGCCTTAAATCAGCGTCGGCGAGCGGCCGGTCAGCCAGAATTTGCCAATCCGCGTAATTTAGCAGCCGGGACGATTCGTCAGCTTGACCCAAAACTGGTGGCAGAGCGTCCATTGCACTTCGTTGGTTATGACATCATTCGCGATAACCTCGAGGATACGCCGACAATTGCCTTTGGCTATCAGATGATGAACGAGCTGGGTATCACCACTAGTCGGCAGACGCAAATTGTCTATGGCCTGGACGAGGTGATGAGCTATGTTAATCATCTCGATGAAGTGCGTCAGTCACTGCAGTTTAACACCGACGGAGCGGTCATCAAGCTCAATGACCGGCGACAGTTTGCCGAGCTGGGCATCGTTGGCAAGACACCGCGAGCCGCAGTGGCCTATAAATTTGCTGCCGAAGAAGCCACGACCATCGTCCGCGATATCGTTATCTCCATCGGTCGAACCGGTGCGGCCACACCAGTGGCGGTGTTTGACCCGGTGGTGGTGGCTGGGACAACGGTGCAGCACGCTAGTCTGCATAACGCTGACGAAATTGCTCGGCTGGATGTGCAGCGTGGTGACACGGTGGTGATTTTCAAGGCGGGCGACATCATCCCGCAGGTGCAAACCGTACTGAAAGAATTGCGGCCAGCAGATGCTAAGCCAATTGATTATCCAGCAGAGCTGGCGCGCCAATACCCAGAGCTAGCATTTGTACGGCCAGCAGGCGAGGCGGTGTACCGCGTTAAAGGCTTGAGCGGTCCGCTGATTTTGAAGCGATCTCTGACGCATTTTGCGTCCAAAGGTGCCCTAGATATCGACACGCTGGGCGAGAAAAATGTCGAGGCACTGGTCGAGGCTGGGCTAGTTAATGATTTGGCAGATATTTACCGGTTGACGAAAGATAATTTGCTGCAGCTGGAGCGCTTTGCTGAGATTTCCGCACAAAAGCTCATTGATGCCATTGCTGCTAAAAAACAGCCAGCGTTGGAGCGATTTTTGTTCGGCCTCGGTATTCGTCATGTTGGCGCGCAGACGGCGATTGACCTCGCCAATAGGTTTGAGAGTATCGAAAAGTTACTGGCGGCGACTATTGATGAGCTGCGTGAAGTAGACGGCGTGGGCGAAATTGTTGCCGAGTCGATCGTGGCGTGGTTTGCTGATGAAGATAATGTGACGCTGCTCGAGAAATTTACTGACTTAGGTGTGACACCGCAGTTTAGTCAAAAATCCGACCACCTGGCTGGCCAAAGTTTCGTCATCACTGGCACCCTGCAGTCGATGGGGCGTGACGCCGCTGCTGAAAGAATCCGTAATCTGGGCGGCACCTTCCAAACCACTGTTGCAAAAGATACAACATATTTGGTAGCTGGCGGTAAAGTCGGCGCCAGCAAATTGAAAAAAGCCGAACAATACGGCACGAAAATTATTGATGAACAAGCATTGTTAGAGATTATACAATAAGGAGGTAATAACCATGACTCAGCAACTACATCGCGCTCTCGCCATCAAACCTGCCGACACAGTTGTGTTTACGGCGATGTCGAAGAAGTATTTTTACATGAGATTTTTCGTCACGAAATTTGCGCTTGAGCAAGGCGTTGTGCCAATTAATCCGTTTACCAGTTTTGACTATTTTTTGCTCGACGTAGTAGAGCGTGACACGGTGCGGCGCGCCAATAATACGCTGGTGGCGCGCGCTGATGAGCTGTGGGTATTTGGCGATATTGCTGATGGTGTACGCGCGGAAGTAATCCAAGCCTGGCAGCAACATAAAACCGTCCGATTTTTTGCGTTTCGTAATGATAAACATATTTACGAAGTTGAGATTGGCGACTTAGTGTATGAGGATGGTGTTGAAACATTAACCAACGGAGGTAACTAGATGATCCGATTTTACTTGCAAAAATTAGTGCGTGACAAAGTGGTGAAAAAGTGCCTGGATGATCCAGAATTTTTGCATACGGAGTACCGGACATTAGACAAGCAAGAATTTCGCCGCGAGCTGCTCCGCAAGGTTCACGAGGAGGTGGACGAAATTCCACTGGATGATACGCAGCGTGATGAATCGCTCAAAGAACTGGCTGATTTGCAAGAAGTCGTTGACGCGCTGCGTCGAGATTTTGGCTTTTCTATAGAGCAAGTCCAGGAAGCGATGGCGCATAAAAAGCAGGATAATGGCGGCTTTGATAATCGGCACTATATTGAATACAATGATTTTACGGATGACAGTAGATGGGTGGAAATACTGCGTGCCCAGCCAGAGAAGTATCGCGAAGAAACGGCGGGTAGTAAAGAACGGAGCCGTTACGCGAAAATCAGCAAGGGTATGTACAGGCACAGCAAATCAGGCAAATTATACGAGGTGATCGGTCTAGCGTTAGAAACTGAGGCAGAAGACTTCCTAGTAATTTACCGACCTCTATATGAAAATGAATATGAGTTATTTGCTCGCCCTGCCAACATGTTTACGGAAACAGTAGTACTGGATGGGAAATCTGTGCCGCGATTTCAGAAAGTAAACTCTGAAACTCAGGTGTAAGCGTGATGAAGACGATTACGTTTATTACCGGCAATCAACACAAAGCAGATTATTTATCGCGCATGCTGGGTTTACCACTGAAGCATCGGGCGGTTGATTTAACGGAAATTCAATCGACTAGCTTGGAGGAGGTTGTTGAACATAAGGTGCGTCAGGCGTATACAATCGCCAAATGTCCGGTTTTGGTTGAGGATGTGGCGCTCGGGTTTACTGCGCTGGGTGGACTGCCGAGTCCGTTTATCAAGTTTTTTGTCGAGTCGCCAAACGGCTTAGAGAATCTCTGCCGGATGCTTGATGGCTTTGATGATCGATCGGCGGTGGCGGCATGCGTGTTTGGCTACTATGACGGCCAGCGGGTCAGGTTGTTTCGCGCTGAACTTCATGGCGCTATCTCTGAGTATCCCATAGGCGATGGCGGTTTTGGCTGGGATAAAATATTTTGCCCGGATGGCTACGAGGGCAAAACGCGCGCCGAATTAACGCCAGATGAGGACGCTGAGACGTACCGCTTATTCAAGCCAATCGATGCCGTCCGTCAATTTCTCACCACACTTGAATAAACATATGCTATTATTTATATATGAAAGTGATCTACCTAGCTGGCAAAAATCTCGACAGGGCGAATCGCGTGGCAAAAATCCTAGAGGATTCCGGCTATAGTATTCCGTGTAATTGGTACTATAATTACAAAGACGACGAGACAAATTTCAGTCCAGAAGATGAAGTTCAGGCTGTCCGTTCTGCCGATGTTTTGGTATATCTATGGGAATCCGACCAGGAGAGTGCGCGCTACGAAGTTGGCATGGCGATAGCGCTTGGTAAACCAGTGGTCGTTGTTCATGATACCCCAAAATGGTTTCTACAACTGTCAAATATTCATGCGGTCTCACGGGATGAGGATATTATAAAGGCGCTGAGTGAGGTTGGTTGACGAAGGATACCCTATGGTAAAACCAGTGCTACAGCCATACTAAAATAAGAGGTGCTATAATAGACCCCATGACAAAACACATCAATCTCGTCACTGGTAATCCGCGTAAAATTGAGGAGGCAACGGCTACGCTGAGCCAATACGACATAGCGGTGGAGATTATTAATCTCGATATTGATGAGATCCAGCACCGTGATCCATTGAAAATTACCGAAGCTAAGGTTCGGACAGCGTACGAGAAGGTTGGCGAGCCGGTTGTTGTTAATGATAGTAATTGGGAAGTGCCCGCGCTCGGCGGCTTTCCCGGTGGTTACATGAAGGATGTTGCGCACTGGTTGGCGCCCGAGGATTTTTTGGCACTGCTCCGCGACAAAGACGATTGGCAAATTGTCCTCCATGATATTGTCGTCTATTACGACGGGCGTAATCTACAGACATTTATCTTTGATCAACCGGGGAAGTTTGTCGCTCCGCCGCGTGGCAAGAGTGGCGCATCGGTCAACAAGATTATTACGATGGATGGTAGTAACGGCCTGACGATATCCGAGGTGTTTGATCGGCGCGATCAAGGCTTGGCGGTTGAGACTGATACACTGCAGCAATGGCATCAATTTGCGCAGTGGTATATCACGCAGTAGCTGGTTTCTATGAAGTTCGCGCCATACCGGCAGTAATAAGCGTAGCGCCGATCACATCATCAACGCTAGAGCCGCGAGATAGGTCGCTGATCGGCCGGGCAAAACCTTGCAAGATTGGCCCGTATGCATGGCCGCTGGCCAGATGTTCGGCTAACTTATACGCGATATTACCAGAATCAAGATCAGGGAAAATAAGGACATTGGCCCTGCCAGCAACCGGACTGCTTGGTGATTTTTTCTGGCCGATAGCAGGGACGATTGCCGCGTCTAATTGTAGTTCGCCATCAATGAGTATATCGGGTCGCCCTGTCTTGACGAGTTGTAGTGCCTGGGTGACGAGCTCGACACTATCACCGCCAGCGCTGCCTTTCGTTGAATATGACAGCATAGCCACGCGTGGCTGCCAGCCAAGCGACGCCGCACTATCCGCTGAGGACATGGCAATCGCCGCCAGCTGCTCGGCGTTTGGCTGAATATTCATACCGCAGTCGGCAAAGAGCAATAAACCTTGTTCGCCGCCCTGAAACTGTGGGACGTCTATCACGAAAAAACTGGATGCATATCGAACATCGGGCGCCAGTCCAACAATTTTCAGCCCAGCCCGCAGCACGTCTTTCGTTGGGTGATCAATTCCAGCCACCATAACGTCGGCCTCGCCGCTCGTTAGCATCGTTGCACCGCGACTGATGGCGTCCTCTTCCCCATCAAGCAATACTGGCTGCACTGCGCCGCTTTCTTCTAGTGCGCGCGCCGCCTGCTGGATGATGTGATTATTGCCCTCAGGAAATACCACGCGTGGCGGATTTGAAGCTAAAATTTTTGCTAGGTCTCGTATGTGCTGATTCATGGGTATAGTATAATGGAAGCATGGACGAATTGACAATTGAACGAGCATCCCACATCACTGAATCTGATGTGGCAGACATTACCAACCTTATCGCGGCGCTTACCAGCAAGCCACATCCAGCTGACACCAAGCTGTTGCAGCAGATTATCGACTCGCCGAGTCATGTGTTGCTGTTGGCACGGTTATCAGGCAAAGTCGTTGGCATGGCAACGGTGGCGTTATTACTGGGGCCAGCTGCTGGGCGCAAGATCTACCTCGACGATTTCGTTGCTGATCCGACTATCCAGGGCAGGGGCGTCGGCTCTCAACTCTGGGACGCTATCATCGACTGGGGTCGCGAGCAGGGCGCTTTGAAATTAGAATTCACATCACGCCCAGAACGTGAAGCGGCGCAGCAATTCTACTTGAAAAAGGGCGCAGTCGTACGTAGCACTAACGCTTTTGCTAAGGAATTGTAGATAAATATCAGGCAAACCCCTTGTGCTTTTTAATAAAAAAGCGCATAATATCATTAGAGCTGGTACGCATAGGGGCGTTTCCTATGCTGCCATCCAAAACAAACACATGAAATTGCCCCGGGTGGGCGCGTAACAGCTCTTTTTTGTTCGTCAAGTGGCGCGTTTGACGGCGCTTATGGTATGATAAAGGGGATGTTCAAGAAGTCGTTTGAGAAAAAAATGATACGCTATGTCCGGCAATTTTTTGCCGACCATGCTGACGTCAAGTTGATCGCAGTGACCGGGAGCGCCGGTAAAACGAGTGCCAAAACGGCGATCGCCACTGTGCTATCGCAGCAATTTGCTGTCGCCATGCACGCTGCTGAGCCAACGTCGCACTTACAAACCCTTCTGCAGATCATGGGTGTGCGCTACCCCGAGAATCGTCCGGAGGAGAAGTGGGGATTTTGGCATCGCCGTAAGCTGATGCGAGCTGTCAAAAAGCGTGCTCGCGCTGAACATCCCGAAGCCCAGATTATCGTTCAGGAGTTCAGCCCAATGCAACCTGGTTTTAATGCATGGTTTCAGCAGGTTATTTTGCCGGATATGGCCGTTGTGACGTCAGTAACCTCTGGCCGCATGCGGGTTGAACATACCGTCGAAGAGGTGGCCGGCGAGATGCTCATATTGGCGAATAATGCTCGCTTTGCGGCCATTAACCGCGATGATATCGACGGTCGATTTGCCGCATTTTTGGCAAATCCCCAGATGACGACATACGGCACCAGCGAAGTCGCTGAGTATTATTTTGAGCAGCATGATTTCTCGCTGGAGCATGGTTATGTCGGCAAGATTATCGGCCCGGAATATCCTGATGGCATCGCAGTGACGCTGCCCCTGCTTGGTGAACATAATCTGCGGCCAGCCGTCGTGGCGATGCTCGCCGGGGTGCGGATGGGTATGACGAAAGAATTGATTGAAAAGGGTTTGAGCCAGTTAGGCCCGCTGCCGGGTCGGATGCAAGTGCTTCGTGGTGCGGATCAGACGATTTTGATTGACGATAGCTATAGCTCGTCGCCGCTGACGGCGCTATCAGCACTACAAACGCTATACAGTCTCGAGGTGCCGCAGCGTATCGTGGTGTTTGGTAATATGAATGGGCTACGCAAGGATACGCAGGCCGGTCATGCCAAGCTCGGCGCTCAGTGTTCGCCAGACGAGCTGGATTGGGTAGTGACCGTCGGTGAGATGGCTAATCAATACCTGGCGCCGGTAGCACGTCGTCGCGGCTGTCAGGTCAAGGAGTGTCGTGATGCGCTGATGGCCGGCGGATTTGTGCGCGAAAAACTTCATGCGGGCGGCGTGGCTCTCTTCAAAGGTTCGAGCGGGGGTGTTTGGCTCGAGGAAGCGATTAAAATTAATCTACACAGCACTGAGGATGAGAAAAAATTAGTGCGCCAGTCACCTGACTGGATTAAGCGAAAAAATGAATTTTTCTCGCACTTTCGCGGATAGTGATACAATGAAAGTATAACGAGGAGGAATATGGACGACAAGGGTACGAATAGCAAGAAAATACCAGCGGATAAAACCGCTGCGTCAACACCGCCGGCAGTGTCACAGTCGACGGTCACATCAAGCTCATCACAGTCGACAACGACTCCGCCTGCACAGACTGATCAGCCTGTATCGACGCCGGCGCAACCAGCACCGCCGACGTCGCAACCGCCGATCATGAATTCGGTTATGCCGCCAAAAAAGAAAACCGGCCTCATCATCGGTATTATTACCGGTTCGGTCGTATTGCTGCTAGCTATCGCTGCGGTACTGTTATACTTTTTCTGGTGGCAAGATCCGCAGAGGATGGTAACTGATGCGATGGTCAGTTCGTTCCAGACTAAAAAGGTGGTTTCCTCAGGTAAACTCGTCATGGATCTTGGTAGCGGCAATCGGGCTGACATTAAGATTAAAGCCGTTGCTGACTCACCAAAATCAAAAACCGAGGCCACCGTCAAATTAGCGATCAATGGCATAGAAACCCAACAGGATATCGTGCTTACGGTGGTGGCTGACGGCAAGGGCGCGGTTTATATTAAGGGTGAACACTTAAAAGATATTGTACGCCAGATGGCAGAGACGATCATTAAGGATCGGGGCCAGGGAGCACTACCGGACGCGCAGCCAACAGTTATACATATACGTGACCAGATCCTCAAACAGCTTGATGAGAAACTTAACAAGATTGAAGGCAAGTGGCTTAAGGTGTCATTTGATGAGCTTGGCGCGTCATATGCGGATAAAGATACATGTTCCCAAGAAATCTTTGATTTGATCAATGCTGACCAGCAGGTGCGTAGCGAACTGATCAATGCGTATCGCAAAAACAGCTTTGTGACGGTCAAAAAGGACGCTAAGGTCGAGCCGCGTGATGGTGCGCCTGGCTTTGAAATTGATCTAGCTTCGGATGGTAAAATGTCAGACAAACTACGCGCATTTGTCGATTCTCTGGGGGATACGAAACTTGGCAAGAAAATTAAAGAGTGCTATGGCGACAAAGTATTCAATACAGCAAATAAAACTACGTCATCAAAGAAATTGCCTACTATACGCATCTGGGTCAATCCGTGGTCGCATCAACTGAAAGCGATTGAGATTAAGACACACAGTTCAGATGACGACAAGGATCGGAATATCACTATGGATATGACATTTGATTACAGCAAGTCAGAACAGATTGACATACCATCAAATGCCGATAATCTTAAGTCGGTGCTTCAGGATTTTGCCGGCTCATCGCCAATACCGCCGCCGTTTGCTAGGGGTGGTGTGTCTGTAGACGAGAATGACGAAGACACGAACGTTAGCGTCGAGAGATGATATACTAAGGAGTATGAAACGCTACAATCCGACGGAAATTGAGAAAAAATGGCAAGATAAGTGGGAGGCTGATGGTACCTATGTCACTGACCTTGGTGATACGACGCGCCCTAAGTACTATAGTCTAAGCATGCTTCCTGGTATTACTGGCGCGGGTATTCACATCGGTCACGGTCGGACGTTTCAGTTTGCCGATATTAAAGCGCGCCTCAAGCGTCAGCAGGGCTATAATACTTATCATCCAATTGGCTGGGATAGCTTTGGCCTCCCCGTAGAAAATTACGCCATCAAGGTCGGTAAAACGCCGCGAGTGGCGCACGACGAAGCCAAGGCGCATTTCATCGCTCAGCTGAAGCGCCTCGGCTTTAGCTACGATTGGTCAAAGGAGATTTCCACCGCCGACCCCGAGTACTACAAATGGACCCAGTGGATTTTTACGCAGCTGTACAAACACGATTTGGCGTACCAGAAGGAGCAGCCGCAGTGGTGGTGCGATACCGACAATACGGTGCTAGCTAACGAGCAAGTTGAGGGCGGCAAATGTTGGCGTTGCGGTAACCCCGTCACCAAGCGCAACCTCAAACAGTGGTTTTTCCGCATCACCGCCTATGCTGATGAAATTCTAGAGGCGACTGACGACCTAGACTGGACGGACATGGTCAAGACCATGCAGAAAAATTGGATTGGCCGGTCGGTTGGCGCGGAGGTTGAGTTTGTAGTTGAAGGCCGCGACGACGTCATAACTGTTTTCACCACGCGTCCTGACACGCTGTTTGGCGCGACGTATGTGGCGCTGGCGCCAGAACATCCATTGGTTTCTCAGCTAGTCAATGCCGACACGCGTGCCAAGGTTGAAGCATACATTCAAGCAGCACAGAAAAAATCCGACGTTGAACGCCAGGAAAATAAAGATAAAACCGGCGTCTTTACTGGCAGCTATGCCATCAATCCAGTCAACGGTCAGAAGCTGCCAATTTGGGTGGCGGACTACATACTCGGCGGTTACGGTACTGGCGCGATTATGGCGGTGCCGGCGCATGATGAGCGCGATTTGGAGTTTGCCGAAAAATTTGATTTGCCAGTAGTGCAAGTGATTGAAAAGCCAGAAAACTCGGCGGATGCTGGCTGCTACACGGGCGAAGGCGAATTGATTAACTCGGGCGATTTTGACGGCCTGCGCAGCGAAGAGGCTCGCGAACAGGTGGTAGCCTGGCTGGAGCAACAGGGCTTGGGCCGGAGTAAGACTACCTATAAAATGCGCGATTGGTTGATTTCTCGCCAGCGGTACTGGGGTGCGCCGATTCCGATGGTTCATGTTGATGGCTTCAATCCAATTGCGGTGGCAGATGAGTGCTTGCCAGTGATTTTGCCAGAGGTCGGGAACTTCAAACCGACGGGCGGTAATACGTCAGTCCTGGCACAAGTTGATGATTGGGTGCGCGTGTGGGTTGATGTTGAAACAGGTAAAACGGTACCGATCACCGAACCAAAGCCAGCGGGCGACAATTGGCATGAAGGGCGGCGCGAAACTGACACGCTGGACGGCTATGCCTGTTCCAGCTGGTACTTCCTGCGCTATCTTGACCCGCACAATGACGCCGAGGCGTGGAATCCGACGCGCATTAATCACTGGATGCCGGTTGATTATTACAATGGCGCCGATCACGCGGTAGCACATCTGCTGTATAGTCGTTTTTGGATGCGCTTTTTCTACAAACTCGGTTTAGTGCCGACACCGGAGCCGTTCAAGCGGATGATGTACAACGCTTACATCATGGCGCCAGATGGGCAAAAGATGAGTAAGTCCAAGGGCAACGTCATCGATCCGATGGAAATCATGGACAGTGGTTATGGCGCTGATGCGCTGCGTGTGTATGAGATGTTTATCGCACCGTACGATATGGATGCGCCGTGGGATCCGCGCGGGGTGCCGGGGACATATCGGTTCTTAAACCGAGTGTGGAATGTGGTGCAGGAATTTGTTGAGGCGGTTACATTACCTCCTCTGACAGAGGCTGTGAAGTGTTCGCGAATAGCGGACGCTTCAGCCGAACGCTCGCGAGAAATCTCCAGTGGAGATTTGAGCGAAGAGTGTACTCTGGCGGAGGATGGTGATGTAGCCGCGGAGCTGTTGCGCCTCACTCACCTTACTATCAAAAAAGTCACTCGTGACATCGAGGATGAAAAGTTCAACACGGCCGTAGCGGCGATGATGGAAATGGTCAATGGCCTATACAAGTTCAAAGAATCACACGGTATGCAAGCGTCAGAAGCGTGGCAGTTTGCTCTGGAGAGTCTGCTACAGATTTTGGCGCCATTTGCACCGCACATCACCGAAGAATTGTGGCATGAATTGGGTCACGCTGATACCATTCACGTCAATCACTGGCCAAAGTGGGATGAAAAATATCTGGTGAGCGATGTGATGACCATCATCGTTCAGGTCAATGGCAAGCTTCGATCACGGCTGGAGCTGCCGGCTGACGCTGATAAAGAGACGATTGAGCAACGAGCGCTGGATGACGAGAAGGTTCGCGCCTATCTCGACGCCCGGACACCGAAAAAGGTGATTTATGTGCCGGGGAAGTTGGTGAATATTGTTGTCTAGGTTAGTTGCCGAGGGGCTTAGTCGTCACCGAGCCATCCCGGTGTACTTCGACTCGTACGCGTGTTCCCTGTGGAAGACCAGCGAGCTTTTTGGATTCCGTAGCACAGCCCACTATATCAATTTGGGTAGTAGTATTGGCATCCCTTACAACGGAATGTGCTGCTGCACATACATCTGAATCATTTGTGGCATTAGCTTCCGTGGGGTCATAATGCATCATATAAGAGCCAACTAGAGGTGATTCCGCCGGTTCTTTATCGGCGTTGGCGATACCGTTAATGCCGATGCCGAGACCCGCCCCCATTACCGCTAGCATCGCTCCTGATCCGATGGCCAGTTTCAGCTCACCTAGTCGACTTAGTGTTTCCCCGGATTGAGGGGGTAAGTTTTTCTTATCCATAATTAGTAGGATGTATCCTTTCTATTGTAAGTGATGTTTACGATATTACCATAAATATTATATAAAGTCAATAATACCCCCTGACAGCGTATCGCCATCGCCCTGCATCATCTCTGCATCCCCTTGAGAAATCTATCAAAAACCGGTATAATGAAGCCCAAGTGTTACGATAAACTGAAATAAAGGAGATTTTTCTATGGCACAACCAAAAAAGCAGAGCAGCCCGCGCAAGACCGGTCTGCGTCGCAGCCACTTGGTACTGAAATTAGCACGCCGCGTCAACGGGACGTCACCGGTGAAAGTCAAGACGACCAAGCGTGAGACTGGTAATAAGAGCGCAAAATAAACTAACACGAACAGGAACGTTTTTGTCATGGCTTCAAACCGTCACTTGGGACGAATCGTCGCATTGCAGACGCTATACGAGATCGAGTTTCGCCAGGAAGTTGGCGACAGCGAGGTTGACGTGACTGATATATTGACGCGCAATCTCGAGAAGTACAAATCATCAGTCGATGATGTCGAGTTTGTGCGAAGTCTGATCGATGGCGTCACTGCGCACAAGACAGCGCTTGATGCTAAGCTTCGTCCACTAGCGCCAGAATGGCCGATTGAGCAGATATCGCGAATTGACCGGACGGTGTTGCGGCTCGGGCTGTATGAATTATTGTTTTCTCGGGCAGTGGTGCCGCCAAAGGTGGCCATCAATGAAGCAGTGGAACTGGCAAAAACGTTTGGTTCGGATAACTCAGGGAAATTTGTGAACGGTGTGCTCGGCACAGCGTATCGCTCCCTTCAAGAGGATGCCGATGAAGACAAGCAGCTTTGATCATATTAAGAAATATTTTGGCGGTCGCAAAAAACCGTCGATCCAAGAAATAGTTCGCGAGCCAACCGCCGGTGGTGTGGTGTTTCGACGCAATAAAAAAGGTGATGTTGAGTTTCTACTCTACCAAGACGCGCGGGATCGCTGGACAATTCCCAAGGGCCACGTTGAGCCGGGCGAGACGGCACAGGCCGCCGCCAAGCGTGAGGTTGGCGAAGAGGCTGGCCTCAAGAATATCGAGGTATGTGGCTGGCTGGGTAAAATTAATTTTCGCTATCGCCGGCTTGATAAGTTAGTGCTGATTTCGCAGCAAGTGTACCTGATGAAGGCGCTTGATCCGGACGAAAAACTGCAAAAAGAAGACTGGATGAATGGCCTGGCGTGGTTTACCTTTCATGAGGCGCTGGATGAGATCGAGTATGAGGATATTGGCAAGCTGATTCTGCTCGCTATGAAACGAATCAGGCAGGAGAATCTATAGATGAGCGGGATGAATACGGCGCCGTATCAGGAGTTTGCGCGTGAGAAGTTGGGGTTTGAGTTTAATAATTTGGATCTGTTGATTACGGCTTTGACGCATCGTAGCTACGTTAATGAACACAGAAAATCAGTCCACGAGCATAACGAGCGGTTGGAATTCCTCGGTGATGCGGTGTTGGAGCTAGCGGTAACGGAATATTTGTTTACGCATTTTTCTGAGCCGGAAGGAGTTTTGACTGCGTGGCGGGCGGCACTGGTGCGGACGGAAAGTATCGGCGATGCGGGTGATACCTTGGGTTACGGGCCGCTGATTCGCATGTCAAAGGGTGAGAAAAATGGTTCGGATCGGGCACACTTGCAGATTTTGGCCAACGCGTTTGAGGCAGTCATTGGCGCGATTTACCTGGAGCGTGGCTTTGACGATGCGCGCGATTTTATTCATAAACATATCATCGTTAAGCTGGACGGGATTTTGGAATCAGGCAGCTGGCGCGATCCGAAGTCGTATTTGCAGGAAATTTCTCAGCGCGTTGATGGCCAGACGCCGGTGTATAAAGTTTTGGGCGAGGAAGGCCCAGATCATGATAAGGTTTTCACGCTTGGGGTGTTCGTCGGTGAAACGCTGATGGGACGCGGCGTGGGTCCGTCCAAGCAGGTAGCTCAACAGCAAGCCGCCCGTCAAGCGATCGCTCGATATCGGGCAGCGGATTTTGAATAGCGATTATATCTTTTCTCAGCGCCTAGCCGGTGTTATAATCAAAAGGATGAGTAACACAATTTTTAAACGTACCAAGATCCTAGCGACTATCGGTCCGGCAACGATGAGTCAGGATAAAATTAGTCAACTTATGCAGGCCGGTGTCAATGGCTTTCGTCTGAATTTCAGCCACGGTAGTTATGATGAGCGGCGTGAGCAAATCGACTGGATTCGCACGGCCAGTCATGAGCAGGGCAAACCAGTTGCCATTCTCCAAGACCTTCAAGGTCCAAAAATCCGCCTCGGTGTTCTCAAAGACAACATGCTGACGGTGCGGGCTGGTGATATGCTGACGCTTGATTCGTCAATCACAGAACATGACGGAAGCTTTAATCTGCCTGTCCAGTATAACCTCGCTGAAAAAATGAAAGTTGGCGAGCCGCTGTATATGTTTGATGGCAAGATCAAGTCGATCGTTCGTGAAATTGCTGGTCCAACGGCCATCAAGGTTGAGGTGCAGAATGACGGATTTTTGATGAGCCGTAAAGGGTTGAATCTGCCAGATACCGATTTTGGTGGTGATATCTTGACGCCAAAAGATATCGCCGATATTGAGTGGGCGGCTGGTCAAGATTTTGATTATGTGGCACTCAGTTTTGTACAAACGGAGGACGATATTATCGATCTGCGCTCGCGACTGACGGCGCTGGGCTCGGATGCGTATATCATTGCCAAAATCGAGACCAAGTCAGCGATCTCTGATGAGCATCTGGAGGAGATCGTCAAGGCGAGTGACGGCATTATGGTGGCGCGTGGTGACTTGGCGGTTGAAGCCGGGGCGGAGATCGTGCCAGTTATCCAACGGCGTATTATCGCTCTTTGTCGTAAATATTCTAAGCTCAGTATCGTCGCGACACAGATGATGGGCAGTATGGTTGACAATCCTGAGCCATCTCGCGCCGAAGTGAGCGACGTTGCCAATGCAGTCATCCAGGGTGCCGACACGGTGATGTTGTCGGATGAAACGGCCAACGGTAAATATCCGATCGAGACAGTGCAGGCGATGCGCCGAACGATTATGTACACCCAGGAGCACAGTGATGTCATGGCGGTTGAGTCGGGCGAAAAGCGCCGTAAGCATGATGCGCTGCTCAGCTACACGGCGGCGCGGTTGGCTACTGAACTTAAGGCGGGAGCAATCATTGCTGAGACCAGCACCGGTGTAACCGCGGTGAATGTCGGTGCCTTTCGGCCGAATATGCCGATTATTAGCGTCACCGATAGCCAAAAAACGGCCCAGAAATTAGCGTTAAGTTATGCTACGCGCTCATACGTTCGCCCAAGTGGTCTGGGGTCGGCGAATAAGTTAGCAGAGGAATTGAAAGCCGAAGGTTACTTTGGCGAGGATCCAGTGACGCTGGTATTGGTCAGCGGCCATCAACCGGGCCGGCCGGGCAAGACTGACAATATCCAGATCCGGACAATGGACTAGGACGAGAAAAGGGTGGGCAGATTTTTCAAGCAAACAATTCGTGACGTTAATCTCCGCGGGCTGACCGTCCTGGTGCGGGTTGATTATAATGTGCCTCTGACAGTGAACGGCGGGATTGCCAGTGACTTACGAATTCGCGCTAGTTTATCGACCCTGCGCTATTTACTAGAGCAACGTTGCAAGATTGTTCTGATGAGTCACCTCGGGCGGCCAAAGGGGGTCGATCCGGCATACAGCCTGCGTCCGGTGGCGCGTCGACTGGCTGAACTACTCGGGCGGCCGGTGCAGTTTATTGATAGTTGCGTCGGTGATCAGCTTCGTCAGGCGGTGCGACATATGGCGGCTGGCGACGTACTGATGTTAGAAAATTTGCGGTTTTATGACGAGGAGTCGCGTGATGATACGGTGTTTGCCAAGGCAATTGCTCGGGCGGTGCGGCCGGATTATTTTGTGCAGGATGGTTTTGCGGTGGTACATCGAGCTCACGCCAGTACCCATGCGATTACGCTATACGTGCCGGGGCTAGCCGGTGATCTATTGGTGCATGAATATACCGTGCTAACTGCAGTGATGTCGCATCCAGCGCGACCACTGGTGGCGATTATCGGCGGTGTGAAGATTGCTGATAAGATTGCGCTAATTGAGCGGCTGATTGATAAAGCCGACACGATTCTCATCGGTGGGGCGATGGCCAATACCTTCCTCGCCTATCGTGGCCATAGGATGGGCCACAGTACGGTTGAGCCGGATCAAGAGCAAGTGCTTGCGGCCATCTACCGCCGCGCTGCTGAGAAAGTTGGCAATGAGCGGGTCGATCAGTTCTTGCGGCTACCGAGTGATGTAGCAGTGGCGTCGTCTCCAGAAGTATCAGGCGATCGTCATGAAGTATTGGTTAATGAGATCAGCGATGATGAGATGGCGCTAGATATTGGTACTGAGACGATGGCACAATTTGCCTCAGTGATTGCCTCGGCAAAAACAGTCATCTGGAATGGGCCGTTGGGGTATTCGACTAATCGGTTGTTTGCTCGGGGGTCGGCCCGGATTGCTGAAGCTATCGTACAAAATCACGGTGTTACCTCAATTATTGGCGGTGGCGATACGGCGGAATTTGTCCTTGGGTGGGATAGACATGACGGCAGGCAATTTTCGCATATTTCTACTGGTGGCGGAGCAAGCCTCGAGCTGATGAGCGGCAAAAAATTACCGGGTGTGGAAAGTTTACTAGACGCGCACGGACTAAAATGATACACTAGGCATAAGCATTATGACGCGAAAAACACTCATTATCGGCAACTGGAAGATGAACCTCACTATGCACGAGGCGAGTTTGTATTTGTATAAGCTCATGGAGCAGCTACCAGTGCGTCGTGACGTCGAGGTGGTGGTGGCGCCGACGATGTTGACACTGCAGAGTTTGAGCTTGCAAATTAAGCGTCGGATCGTCAAGCTCGCCGCCCAGAATTGTTACTGGCGCGACCACGGTCCATACACCGGCGAGGTGCCAGCGTCGCATTTACATGGCATGGTCGATTATGTCATCATCGGCCACTCTGAGCGGCGGTATGTTTTTATGGAGAGCGACAAGGATATTCGTTTCAAGGTACAGGCAGCGCTGCGCAATCGGCTTCAACCAATCCTTTGTATTGGTGAAACGGCGCACGAGCGGACGCTGGGCGAAACGCGCGAGGTGCTCCAGGATCAGATTGTAAACGGCCTGGCGAATATCACGGCCGAGGAGATAGATCATGTGGTGATTGCCTACGAGCCAGTCTGGGCGATCGGCAGTGGTGAGTATGCGCAGCCTGACGATCTCACAGAAGCTCTAAAAATAATTCGCCAGCAAATCACCCATTTGTTTGGCAAGGCAGCAGCAGAGACGGTGCGCGTGGTGTATGGTGGCAGTGTTTCAGTCGATAACGCCGGTGATTATCTCGCGGTGGCGGGGCTTGATGGACTGTTGATCGGCGGAGCGAGTCTGGACGCATATCAATTTACGGAGATAGTAAAAAAGGCGCATAAAGAATAAGGGGGGCTTATGTCAGACATTGATTTTGACGAACTTGATCGGGCAGTGACATCACTGATGCAGAAACGGGCAGAGAAAGAAGCGGCTCAGCAGACGACTGATGTTGATACGGACGTGGCGACGTCGGCAACACCCGCGGCTAGCCCTGCTGAAGATACGGTGAAGGTATCATCGCCTGAATCTGTTCAATCTAGCGCCCCCGCTTCTCAGCCTGAGCCAGTAGCGACACCTCCGGTCACGCCGCCAAGCCCTCAACCCAAGCCAGTTGCGCCGCAACCTGCGGTGTCATTGTCAACGCCACCGAGCGCGCCAGTGGCTACTGCGCCGCAGCCGATTGAGAAGCCGGAATTAACGTCGACGCCATCGTCACCACTCACGTCGCCGTCTTCGTCGGTAACCCCAGCGACTCCTGCTCCGTCAGCCCCACCGTCGCCTGCCACCACGCCATCAACGCCGATTCCGCCATTGACCATCAAGCCGCTAACGCCTCCGTCGCCGACCGCTGCACCAACAGCGACGCCAGCACCGCCGTCGACGCCCGTGTCTGTGCCTCCAACCCCAACCCCAACCCCAACCATATCAACCGTACCCGCATTTGAGTCAACGAGTACCAATACAAGCAAGCCACCAGCCCCGGCCAAGACAACGCAATCATCAGTCTCGTCGGACACTCCAAGTGCGCCGCCAGCGGCTGCAGCAACACCAGTACCGACTGCTGTCCCGATTTCTGTTACAGAGCCAAAGCCTGTCTCGAAGCTGACGCTTGAGCCGATACCATCGTTCAAGACAACCTCGTCGTCTGTCTCGTCATCGACTGCCTCGACACCAGCACCGTCGACCCAGTCAATAACCCCGGAGTCTAGTCATGATGAGCCACACAGTGAGCCACAGGGCGAGCCACCGACCTCACTACAAAAATCATCTACCGAGGAGACGACTTCACCGTCGACGGCGGAGGCCAACGGCTTTCCACACGCTGCCTCAGAAACTAAACCGGCTGTGGTATTTCCAGATATCAAAACACCAGATAAAAAGGCGGATGGCCAACCCGCCTCAGACGCGCCGCAGGATAAAGTGGCCGATACGTCAGCAGCAAAACCAACTGATGATTCTTCAGATACAAAACATGATGACGAGCCGGCTGTCGCTCCCTCACCAGCTATTTCGCGTCGACCGTCTGGCCGTTTCATGGACGTTGTACATCCGTCATCTGTCATGCGCGGGCATAGCGTTTCTCAGCCGCGCACTGGCGTAAAGCTTCAGCCGACTGGTTCGTATCTCTCCAGTCGGGCTGGTAATGACGGCCAGCAGGGTGTTAACATGGCTGAAACTACTGAGGACGTGTCAAGTGATATGATGGCAGATGATAGCACCGCTCATTCATCGGCAGCTGATCGCGAGATCAAGCGTCGACCACCACGCCTCGTTCTGCAGCCCGATCCATCGCACGTAGCTGAAGGTCTGACGTCAGACAATGTGTCGCTCAATACCAAGGACGTGCCTGATTATGAATCAATGGCCAGTGAAGCCGAGGCTAGTACTGACAGCGCCTTTATCGAGGAGGGCTTGCTGGCAGAGGACGCTCCGGCTAAGGCAGCTGATAGTGAAGGGCTGACCATGGATGAGTTGACGGCCGATGATGATCATCTGGTGACGGATGAGGCGGCTGATACTGACATTACTGCTGATCGTACGAGCCTTGAAGCAACCATTGATGAAATTGAAGCCAGCGAGGTCGGTGAACAGCTCGACACAGATGCCACATCAGTAGATGCTTCGTCCAAGCAGCCCGCCGCTGATACATCAGAGCTGGACAGTGAGCTCATGGCGATCGAGTCGATGGACGAGAGTGGCGCTGAGATAGCTGATGATGAGACGCCACGTCGACCGCACACTCCGGGCGACATTCCTCAGCAGTACACCGCCGGTGACGAGATCGCACCAGATCCAGAGCCGATGTTTGATGCGGCAGCCAGCCAGCCAGCCACCGGGGAAGCGCTCCAGCCTGATAAGAAAAAATCCGGCATCGGGACGATTCTATTGATCATTCTTTTTGCCCTTATCGGCGTTGGCGGCGGTGCAGCGGCGTACTTTTTCCTGTTATACTATAAGTAATGGACATCCTATCTGAACTCAACCCCGAACAGCGGCGAGCCGTCCAGCATGATGGCGGGCCGTTGCTTATTTTAGCGGGAGCGGGGAGTGGTAAGACAAAAACCTTGACGTACCGCATCGCCTATCTGATCAGGGAGCGAGGAATTTTTCCCAGCCGCATCTTGGCGGTAACCTTCACCAACAAGGCTGCTCGAGAGATGCGCCAGCGCTTGGCTGACATGCTGGGTGAAGACGCCTCGGATCGACGCTTCATGCCGTGGATGGGGACATTTCATAGCATATGTGTGCGGCTACTGAGGATAGACGGGATGTCAATTGGCCTCGGTCGTAATTTTATTATTTATGATGAAGATGATCGGCTGGGCCTCATCAAACAGTTGATGAAATCGCGCGGGCTGACTGATCGCGATATCAAGCCGCGCCGTATCGCTGCGGCTATTTCTGCGGCAAAAAATGACATGCTTTCACCCGATGAGTATATGATGCAGGCGGTCGGCCCCGTTAAACAGCAAATTGCCGAATTGCTTGCTGCATACGAGGCCGCTATGCACCGGGCTGGGGCGCTCGATTTTGATGATTTATTGCTCAAGACGGTGGAGCTACTGCGCCATTCGCTTGACATTCGCCACAAATGGCAGCAGCAATTTCGCCACATTCTCATCGACGAGTATCAGGATACCAACGCGGTGCAGTACGCGCTGATCAAGCTGCTAGTCGGTCCAGAGCGCAACCTCTGTGTGGTCGGTGATGATGCGCAATCAATTTATAGTTTTCGCGGCGCGGATTATACCAATATTCTTCATTTTGAGCGTGACTTTCCGGGCGCGGCAGTGATTAAACTAGAGCAAAATTATCGTTCAACGGGCGCGATTTTAACGGTGGCAAATAACTTAATCCAACATAACACCCAGCGCACCGACAAGAACCTGTGGACAGAAGCAGTTGGCGGGATGACACCGCAATTATGGCAACTGTACAGCGAGGCTGAGGAGGCGCAAGCAGTGGCCGATGAAATTTACCGCCAGGCTGGGATGGGCCGAGCCTATAGCGACATAGCGGTACTGTACCGCACCAATGCCCAGAGCTACGCCATAGAGCGCGCGCTGCGTCAACGGCACATCCCCTACAAAATTGTGGGTGGTCTGCGGTTTCTGGATCGAGCAGTCGTCAAGGATGTACTGGCTTATCTCAGGTTGCTATATCAACCCAGTGACCGCGTTAGCTTCACGCGAATCGTCAATCTACCAAAGCGTGGCATCGGCGCGGTGAGCGTGGCGAAATTTCTCGACTGGGCCGATCAATCGGGTCGGAATATTATTGAAGGGCTGGTGGCGGTTGATGAGGCCGAAAGTTTGACTGCTCGCGCCAAGCAGTCACTGCGGGCATTCGGTCAATTGCTGCAAAAATTACAACAATTACTGAATGGCGCACCGGCCGAGGTTATCGAACAAATTATTGAGCAGACTGGCTACAGTGAGGCGGTAAATGATGGCAGTGTGCAGGCCGAAGAGCGGCTGGAAAACCTCGGTGTTTTAGTAGCTGAGGCGCGCGCCTATGCTGATGTATCGACATTCCTCGAAGACATGGCGTTGATGTCATCAAGCGATGGCCAAGCGGATCAGCAGGTTACCTTGATGACGCTGCACGCTGCGAAGGGCCTGGAGTTTCCGGTGGTGTTTATGACTGGCTTGGAGGAGGGGATCTTGCCGCACGCGCGGGTATTTGACAGTGGCAAAGCGGATGACGTTGAGGAGGAGCGTCGCCTCTGCTACGTGGGGATTACGCGGGCCCGAGAGGTGCTGTTTGTGACCTGTGCTAGTTCACGGACGCAGTTTGGTCAGATCGGCTATAATCTACCGTCGCGATTTCTCGATGAGATGGGGCTGATGATCGGTGGCCTGGATACGCCTGCTGCGCCGCCAGCTGATGACGTGTTTTATGCTGATGATATAGGTCTAGAGATGGGTGACCGCGTGCGAAGCCCACAATTTGGTGCGGGCGAAGTGGTGGACGTTGACGGGATGGCGGTGACGGTGCAATTTGATGATGGTAATACGAAGAAGCTTAATATAGAATTCGCCAGATTAGAGAAAATTTGATATAATACATAGCAGTTTGTGGCGCTGTCCACGAGCGAGATTATGGAAAAGAGTTTATCTATTCGCTACCACTCAAAGAAGATTTTTCTATTGATCGGTTTGCTCGTGCTTGGAGTGACATTGATCCACCTAGCGGATGCTGCACTGGCGCAGGGTACCGAGCGTCCATCACGGAGCGACGGCCAGCGTCTGATGAGCGTCTATGATAAGGGAGTCGAGAAAACAATTATCACTCGGGCAAAAACGGTGCGCGGGGCACTGAAGGCGGCGCGGATTGAGGTTGACGAGCGGCGAGATGTAGTGGAGCCAGCACTTGATGAAGAGCTGGTCGCTAGTTCATATAACGTTAATATTTTTCGGGCTCGACCGGTGACGGTAGTCGATGGCCAGGCGCGTATTCGCCTAACTACGGCGGAGCAAACCCCGGCGGCGATTGCCAAAGCGGCGGGGATTAAACTCTATAGCGAGGATATCGTCGATATTCATGCCGCCGAAAACGTGGTTGCTAGCGGCACGAATGCAGTCTTGACCATCAAGCGGGCCACGCCACTCCAGCTCAATCTCTACGGGTCTCTGGCTGAAGTGCGCACCCACGCGAAAACCGTTGGCGCACTGCTCAAGGAAAAGCATGTCCAGCTGGCCAGTAACGATACCGTATCAATGCCGCTCGAGGCGCCGATTACTAGTGGCATGCGGCTGGATGTTTGGCGCAACGGTAAGCAGACAATTACAACTGATGAAGATGTCGCTTTTCCGATTGAGACAGTACGGGATGCCAATCGCGAGACGGGCCACAAGGAGGTGAAAGAAGCGGGCGAAAAGGGCCGGCGGATGGTGACTTATGAGATTGAGGTGCAAAATGGTAAGGAGGTGAGTCGTCGGGAGCTTGCTAGTCAGGTAACAAAACAGCCTAAAAAACAAATTGAAATTATCGGCACAAAGAATGCCGCTATGCCATATACTGGTGGCGGCAACAAAGATCAGTGGCTATCTTCGTCAAACGTCCCGCGTGACCAATGGGGTTATGCCGAGTGGCTGGTGCAGAAAGAAAGCGGCTGGAATCCAAATGCTCGCAGCCGGAGTGGCGCCTGCGGTCTCGCACAGGCGTTGCCATGTAGTAAAGTGCCAGGAAATCCGCTTAACCCAGTCGATTCGCTGAATTGGATGCATGGTTACGTGATGGGGCGATATGGTTCATGGGAGAAAGCGGTAGCGCATAGCAAGGCCAGAGGGTGGTACTAGTAATTATTAGATAAATATGGTATAATACGTCCGTTAATTAGGTATTAGAGCAGAATGATGAACTGGTGGAAATGGCACATGGAGAAAGGCTGGCGGCCGGTCGTTTTGCTAAGTTGTCTCATGGTTCTTGTGACTGGTGTAGTTGGTTTATTAGTGGCCCAGCCTGCCCAAGCACAAGATAATCATGCCCAATCGTCAGCGGAGCGGCTTGTAACAATTCGTGACCGTGGTCGTGAGCAGACGATCATGACTCGAGCGCGTACGGTACGCCAGGCGTTACAGTTGGCGCGGGTGACGGTCGATGAAACGCGTGACGCAGTTGAGCCAAATATTGACCTCGAGCTAACAGGGACGACATTTACAGTAACGATTTTCCGGGCCCGGCCGGTGACGATCATTGATGGGTCGCGGCGTTCACATATTACCACAGCGGAGCAGACGCCGCAGCGAATTGCCAAAGCGGCGGGGATCACGCTATATGTCGAGGACAAGGTTGAATTTATGACGAGCGATAATATGCTGCTGGATGGGACAAACGTGCTGATGAACATTACCCGTGCGCCGCTGCGAACAGTGACCGAGGAGGTTGACATTGACTTCCCAGTGGAGCAGATCAAGGATGCGAATCAGCCAATTGGTTTCAAGGAGATTAAGCAGTTGGGCGAAAAGGGTATTCGTACCGTGACTTACCAGGCTCAGGCCGAGCGCGGTGTTGAGATTAGCCGTAAGGAAATAAGTAGCCGTATCAGCAAACAGCCCAAAAAGCAAATCGAAGTGATCGGCACCAAGCTAAAAAATCCATTGACGAAGTCAAAGGGTGCGCATATCTTTACTGATTCACGCGGCGTGGCACACCGCGAGACCTACTACGATTTACCGATGAATGTTGTCATCAATGCGTGCGGCGGCGGTGGCTACACGGTGCGGGCGGATGGTGCCAAGGTGGATAAGGACGGTTATATTTTAGTAGCGGCAAATTACGGTAATTATCCGCGCTGCTCAGTGGTAGAAACTAGCATGGGCCCTGGCAAAGTGTATGATACTGGCGGTTTTGCGACGCGGCATCCGCATGGGTTTGATTTGGCGACTGACTGGACGAATGGGGACGGACGTTAGATGGCGTCAGCTCGTGGGCCGAAAAAAGAATTAGGCCAGCATTGGCTGCGCGACCCAGAGATTTTGGCGGAGATCGCCGAGGCGGCGGAACTTGGTGGGGATGATGTGGTGTTGGAAATTGGGCCGGGACTTGGCACGTTGACTAGTCGATTGTTAGCGCGAGCCGGGCGCGTGGTGGCGGTGGAGTTTGACGCGGATTTGGCACGCAAGTTGCCGGGGCAATTTCCTGGTAAAAACCTGGAAGTGATCAATGAAGATATTTTGCAATTTGATTTGAACCAACTACCAGCTGGTTATAAAGCGGTCGCTAATGTGCCCTACTATATCACTAGTAAAATTGTCGAGAAGTTGATGACGGCGGAAAATAAACCAAGTTTGGCGGTACTGTTGGTACAGAAAGAAGTCGCCCAGCGCATCGCGGCGGAGCCTGGTGAGATGAGTATTTTGGCAGTGAGTGCCCAGATTTTTGCCGAGGCAGAACTCGACATTGAAGTGCCGCGGCAATTTTTCACGCCGCCGCCAAAAGTTGATTCACAGGTGGTGATATTGAGAACCCGCACCGAACCACTAGTCGATTCTGAAGACCAAAAAGATTTTTTCCGCATCGTCAAAGCCGGTTTTTCGGCCAAGCGTAAGAAGCTACGTTCCAGTCTGAGCGGTGGACTGGGTGTTAGTAAAGACACCGCCGAACAGTTGCTGAAAACGGCTAGTATTTCACCTGGTGTCCGTGCCGAAGATTTGGCGATTGACGATTGGCGGCGGCTACTGAGTGAGTGGCGGACGCAATGATTACAGCAGATCAGCCGACGTGTTTTCCCTCTAATCTGCTCATTGCGGTTTCATCGAAAGACGACGGCACCATGCTCAACCGTATTCGCGGTCGCCACGTAGCTGAGGTGCTGGAAAATCGGCGGCGGTTTTGCGATCAAATCGGTGTTAAGTATGACGACGTTGTTTATCAAGTGGTTTCATATGACCAAGGACAAACGTTTGATAATATCGCCGAAGTTGCTGAGTCTGATACGGTCAAATATAACAGCGAGGGGATTTTTGCTGACGCATTATATACCGAAGCGACTGGTGTCGGTTTATTTTTGCCAGTGGCGGACTGTATCGCTACGGTCATTTATGACCCAAAACGTCGGGCGCTGATGTTGGCGCATCTGGGTCGACATTCAACGGTCGCACAGTTGATGACAAGGGCAGTCCAGTATTTTGCCGAGCGTGGTAGTCAGGCAAAAGATTTGCAAATTTGGATGTCGCCAAGTATCACCCAGAAAAATTACCGTATGGATTATTTTAATCATACAAATGATACGAATTGGCAAAATTTCTGCCGTCAAACGGCTGACGGAATTTATCTGGACATGCAAGGATTCAATCGTTCGTTGGCCGTCCAGGCAGGCGTTCCGGCTAATAATATTGTCATTTCGCCAATTGATACAGCGGACAATCCAAATTATTTTTCGCACTCATCGGGTGATACGGCGGGGCGAATTGCAGTAGTAGCAATGATGCGCGGGTGAGCCCTCGGCGAACGCATATCGGTGAAAATTGTTCCAGATGATGATACAATGAGTATCATGACTAAACAACACGCCTACATTACTACTGCTATTCCTTATGTCAACGGTTTGCCGCACATTGGGCACGCCATGGACTATATGTTGGCAGATGTCTGGACGCGGTATCAGCGGCAAAACGGTCGCGAGGTGCGTTTTCAGACGGGTGTGGATGAGCATGGCAATAAGATTGCTGCCAAGGCTGCCAGCCAAAACCAGACGCCGCAAGCTTACGTCGATCAAATGCACGGCAATTTCCAGAACATGATCGCTGAGTTGAATATTTCGGCGACCGATTTTATCCGCACGACTGACCCGCATCACGTTAGCGCGGTGCAGTATATTTGGCAGAAGCTGGCTGCGGCTGGCTATATTTACAAAGACACGTATGAGGGCTGGTACTGCCAAGGTTGTGAGGCATTCGTCACTGACAAGGAGGCGGCTGAAAATAATGGCATTTGTCCTGATCACCAGGCGCCATATCAGCGGCTGCGTGAGGAAAATTATTATTTCAAAACCAGTGCATTTTCGGAGAACATTCGTCAGGCTATTGCATCAAACAAGATGAAAATTGTGCCTGAATTCCGTAAAAAAGAGTTTTTGGAATTGATGAAAGATGGACTGAAAGATGTGTCGGTTTCGCGTCCGCGTAAGAACCTGAGCTGGGGTGTGCCAGTACCAGGCGATGACACGCAGGTGATGTATGTCTGGCTGGATGCGCTAAGCAATTACATCACGGTCATCGGCTATCCTGATCGAGCTGAGGAATGGCAGGCGTTTTGGCCGGCAGATGTACAGGTGATCGGCAAGGATATCCTTCGTTTTCATGCCGGGATTTGGCCGGCGATGTTAATGGCGCTGGACTTGCCACTGCCAAAGGTGCTGTTGGTACACGGATTTATCAACGTTGGCGGCACTAAAATGAGCAAGAGTCTCGGTAATGGCATTGGTCCAGCTGACATCATCCCGCACTACGGCGTTGAGGCCTTTCGCTATTATTTCCTGCGTCATGTGCCGACGCAAGATGACGGTGACTTTACCTGGGAGAAATTTGAAGCGGCCTACAACGGCGAGCTGGGCAATGACCTGGGTAATTTGGTGCAGCGGGTGGCAAAGATGGTGCAGAGTTATCAAGCCGGCGTTATTGGCGATGCGCCGCAGTCTGAACACGATATGGGGCCGTACCGTGCTGATATGGAATCTTTGAACTTTAATCTAGCAATTGATGAGATTTGGCAGATTATCCGTTCATTGAATCAATATATTGAGCGCGTGCAACCATGGCAAGTTGCCAAAAAGCGCGCCAAGGATCCAGAGGCGGAAGCACATTTGGGCGAGATTTTGGCGCATGCTTGCGGAACATTACTGCAAGTGTCTGATATGCTTCGTCCATTTATGCCGCAAACCGCCGAGAAAATTCACGACATGTTTGCCAGCGGTGTCGTGCCATCACAGCTGACGCCATTGTTCCCGCGTCTCCATCTCCATACGCCTGATCCGCGCGCACCAAAAGCAGAAACTCAAGGTAAGTAATGGTAAGTCCAGTAACGGAGAGTAATATAGCGGCAAATTTGCGCTTGATTGATTCGCATTGTCATCTGCACGATACCGAATTTTTCACGGACAATCGCGAGGAATTATACCAGCAGTCAATTGCAGCGGGTATCGGCATGATTTGTGTTGGTACCGACCAGCGCAGCAGCCGACAAGCAGTGGAGTTTGCCGCAAGTCGCGACTATACTTGGGCGGCAGTTGGCGTTCATCCGCACGACAGCAAAGATGGCTGGGGCGACGTTGAGCGGCTACTGAAGGCCAGAGCGGAGGATTCACCAATTGTGGCGATTGGCGAGATTGGGCTTGATTATTATTACAACCACAGTCCGCGCGATGTGCAGATCCAGGCACTGGAGGCGCAGCTGCAGCTGGCAATAGATTATGATTTGCCAGTTAGCTTTCACATTCGTGATGGTGCAGCTGGCCAAGTATCAGTGTGGGATGATTTTTGGCCAATTTTTGATAATTTTCATGGCGTGCGCGGCGTGCTGCACAGTTTTACTGATACGTGCCTCAATTTGGAGAAGGGATTTGCGCGCGGGTTGTATGTTGGCCTGAATGGCATTAGCACGTTCACCAAAGACCAAGCGCAGCAGGAATTATTCGCCTCCATTCCGTTGGAACGATTATTGCTAGAAACCGACGCGCCGTTCTTGACACCGAAGCCATTTCGTGGTAAGCTGAATAAGCCAGAATATGTGGAGTTGGTGGCAAAGTATTGGGCGGCGGAGCGCAAGCTAGTGCTTCGTGACCTCGAAAAGGCAGCGACCGATAACACGGTAAAGCTTTTTGGCTTGTAAACGTGGAGAGATAATGAATCAGCAGCCAAGACCAATCACAGAAATGATGTCGATTCAAAAGGCGCGGGCCGAAGCGCTGGATTTGGCGACGCAAGCACACCCAGAGCGATCACAGCGAGTGGCGCCGCGTCTATCCGAAGCGGCGGTGCGCGGTAGTGCCGAGGTGGTGGCTGATACGGCCGAGCCGGCAAAGATATCGCTAGAGGAGCGACGAAGACTGGAGAGCTGGGTTGAGGAATGTTTGCAAACTGTTACAGCAATTGGTCGGCTCATTGGGGAGTATCGAGTGGGTTATAATACAGATGCAGCAAGAACACTCAGAGCGTCTGACGTCATGCCAAAGGATTATAGAAATATTATAGACGAGCAGCCTGAAAGGAGGTGATTTATGCCAACGATTCTCAAAAAAGCCCTTGGTCTCGTCTTGGCGGATAACACACGCCTTTCACGCTCATCTCAATCGGTAAAGCCGGCTCACGCCGCCTCGGCGCCAAAAGTCCCGAAATCGACGCGCTCGCTACTGCGACTTACCCGTAAGGACCGGCCACTGAAGAAATTAACTGAGCGCGAACTGATTCAACTGGAGAGTGAAATTGGGGCAACGATTTTTGGTGAAAAGCCTGACCACGTTGTCCGGCGGACATTCTTTAACCTCGATAAAACGACGTGGATTTGGCACGAAGAAGTGATGAGTAAGGACGGCAAGCGCCACGAACTGACGACGCGCTACGAGGTGCAGCCGAAGGGCATCTTGAAAATTCAGCCTAATTATCAGTATAACTACCTCGAAGGGCAGGAATTACAAAACTTTGTGCTGGCAGTCAATGAATATCATGAACGAGTGGCGCGCCAACTATATAATCGTGATCCGAAAACTGGACAGCTGGTGTAGTCGCCGTCTGGGCTGCTTGGTATAATGGTATGTGTGGAATCTTCTATGATATATCTTGATCACGCTGCTGCTACGCCGATGGATCCGTTGGTGGTTGAGGCAATGCAGCCGTATTTTTCTGAAAAGTTTTTTAATCCGTCCAGTCCATATGCACCAGCGGTCACTGTCAAGCGCGACTACCGCGAGGCAAAGTCGCGTATTGCGCGAGTGCTGGGTGTGGGCGCGGATGAGTTAGTGATGACGGCTGGCGCCACGGAGTCTATCAATTTGGCGTTTACCGCGGCATCTGGCGTGAGTTTAGTCTCGGCGATTGAGCATAGCTCGGTTGTCAATTCTGCAAAAGCGCGCTCGGACGTTCGGCTTATCCCACCGATGAAAAATGGACGCATCGATCCGCAGGCTGTTAAAAAACTGCTGACGCCAGACGTTAGTTTTATGAGCATCGCGCTGGCGAATCATGAACTCGGGTATATTCAGCCCATTGAAGAGATCGCGGAGGTTGTAAGGCTCGAGCGCGTGCGGCGCCAGGAAAATGGCGAATCAACGCCGCTCATGTTTCATACCGATGCCTCGCAGACTGCGGCGCTGATGGATATAAAAATTAAGCGGCTGGGGGTTGATTTGTTGACGCTATCGGCGGCAAAAGTTTACGGGCCGAAACAGGTTGGTTTGCTATGGATACGGCCGGGCGTCAAGCTACAGCCAAATATCGTTGGCGGCGGGCAGGAGGCGGGTCTGCGTAGCGGCACGGAAAATGTGGCTGGTGTGGTCGGCTTTGCTACGGCGCTGGAACTAGCCGCCAAGCGTCGAAGCGGTGAAGCAAAACGGCTGCGAGGACTGTGTGATACGTTAGTAAAAAAGCTATTAGAGGCTTTCCCTGACATGATTATTTCTTCTGATCAGAAAAAATCGCTAGTTAATTTTCTCAATATTTCATTTCCTGGTGTTGACGCCGAACGATTAGTGTTTTTACTGGAAGCGCGCGGCGTGCTGGTGGCGACGGGTAGTGCTTGTGCGGCTAATGCCGGTACAAAATCACACGCTTTGGCGGCGATTGGACTGAGTGATGCGGTGATTGATGGTAGTCTGCGGCTGACGTTAGGGCGGTTGAACGATGAGACTAATGTGTGTCAGGCGGCAGAGTTAATTATTGAGGCGGTGCGGCGCGAGAAGGCGAGGATGCAGTGATTCATCGGTTAATCGGCTTGGTATTAATTGCGATCGCAGTCATTGTCGGCCTGAGCTATTATTTGTCGCCGGATGACTTGAAAGATTGTCCACGCCCGGGCTCGGGGCAATGTCAAAAAGCGGGCGCCATCATTGTCATCAGCGGCGGTGACACGGAAGCGCGCACGGCTGAGGCAGTCAAATTATATCAAGCTGGCTGGGCGCCGACTATTATCTTGTCCGGTGCTGCAGCCGATAAATCCGGCCCGTCTAACGCCGCCGCCATGAGAAAACAAGCCGAAGCGGCGGGTGTGTCAGCTGCGGCCTTGGTGATGGATGAACGTTCAGAAACCACCAAGCAGAATGCCCAAGAAGTGGCAAACATCATAGCGCAGCGTGGCATCAAGCGTGTCATTCTGGTCACCAGCGGCTATCACATGCGGCGGGCACTGGCCGAGTTTTCAGCACAACTGCCGAACGTTGAACTGCGGGCGCATCCGGCGGCGCAGGATAAGCATTGGAGTGCATGGTGGTGGCTGACACCGTGGGGCTGGTGGCTGGCGGTCGGCGAATTGCTGCGGATCGGTTTATTTGCCTTAGGAGTGTCGCGCTGATGGCTCGGGTATTCGTCGGTATGTCAGGCGGCGTTGATTCGTCGGTAGCGGCAGCGCTATTGGTCGAGCAAGGTAACGACGTCACTGGCGTCTATATGAAAAATTGGTCAGAGGATTTGCCGGGTATGCACTGTCCATGGGCGGAAGATGTGGCTGATGCCAAGCGCGTGGCAGTGGGGCTGGGAATTGATTTTCAAGTGTTTGATTTTCAGAAAGAGTACAAGCAAAATGTCGTTGACTATATGATCCGCGAATACCAAGCGGGTCGCACGCCAAACCCTGATGTAATGTGTAATCAAGAGGTGAAGTTTAAGTTATTTTTGGAAGCGTCGTTGGCAGCGGGTGCGGAGTATATTGCGACGGGGCATTATGCACGCACTTTTTCTCCCGCGGGTACTGTCGCTCGGTCCGCCCCTGAAAATTTTTCGGGTGAGCTGAAAACATTTTCGGGCGCTACCCCGCCTCGCGCCACCCGCAGAGCAGATTCTTGTTTGAGCGAGGGTCGACTATTCCGGGCTCACGATGACAATAAAGACCAAACCTATTTTCTGTACCGCGTGACGTCCGAGGCGCTAGCAAAAACCATGTTTCCGCTGGGTGATTTTACCAAGGCTGAGGTGCGCCAGATGGCCAAAGAGCGGGGCTTGTGGACGGCCAGCAAAAAGGAGTCGATGGGGATTTGCTTTGTTGGGCAAGTGGGAATTCGTGAGTTTTTGTCAGAATATGTCGAGACGAGCCCTGGCGATATCATCGACCAGCCAACGGGCGCGGTTGTCGGCCGGCATGATGGCGCAATTTTCTATACCCTGGGGCAGCGGCATGGCCTGAATGTTGGTGGCGGCTTGCCGTACTATGTCGTCGGCAAAGATATGGCCAAGAATGAAGTTTACGTGTCCCGCTCAATTGATGATGATAATTTGTGGCGGAAAGGATTGACACTGGCTGACGTTCACTGGATTAACCAGCCGCCAAAAGACGGCACCTACCACATCCGAGTGCGACACCGAGCGCCATTGATCAAGGCGGAAGTTACACGTGTGAATAATAATGATGGCGAGAAAATAACGATTGCCCTGTCTGAACCGCAGCGCGCCGTCGCCCCAGGTCAGTCAGCCGTAATATATGACGGCGAGGAATGTTTGGGTGGCGGGATTATTTGCTAAGTCATTTAATAGATTACTGTTGCTATCGCTCCGTCTCTGGATTGATCATGATGGCAATTAATACCGGGTGCCTCAAGATGGCGTTCCTCTTTTTCTGCTCTGTTGGCTACGGCTTTTGTTGGGTAAATTATACACTTTGCGTCAAGAATGATAAAAAGTTAATTAGCGATTACTTGAAGTTTCTGTGATAGATTCATGCGCTTACGAAAATCGTAGCCCTGCGCTTCAAAACGCATCAACTGCTGGTAGTCGAATATGTTGTCTAACATATAGACGACTAGTTTTGAATAATCCTCTCTAAGCTCATCTTTATTAACCGAGTCATCATTAATTGTCATACCCTGTAAATCGTAGAAGAATAAGCGCATTGATCCATCGGGCAAAGCGGCAAACGATATGCTGTCTCGTGACAGGACGATTCCCGATTGTGTGAGCGTGGCGATATCGGCGCCAAAACCAGTGATATAGGAAGAAATATCTGAAAAATGTTCAATATGAGAAAGTGGACCGTGTGTATATGTCTGTGTTCCATCCTTGCCGCCAAAGACCTTAAAAGGAAGGTTAGAAAATGGTGTCATGCTTAGTGCTGGTAATTCCCGACCGTTTATAGTAGTGGTTATTATTTCGTATTCAGGAACAGTGAGAAGTCCTAATTCAGATAGTAGTTTCGCGTTTTCGGGTTCTTGTAATACACTGTTCCATTTCTCTGCCTGTGTATCGGGATCGTCAATACTATTCGGTATCGCCAGCGCCCTTCTTTTCCATTAATGATTGCGTCAAATACTGTTTTTGAGCCGCCTTCGCCAAGCAGACCCGAAATAATAAAATCTGTATCATCGATTTCTCTTGGTTGGATATGTTCATGTGGCATATTTGGATATTATAACAGATAGACATAAAAAGTCAATAGCAGACTCAAGACAGAATTGACGTACATAGCGAAATAGTGTACACTCTCTAGGAGTAATACATTAATCAAAGAGTTGTAAGAAAAGGAAGAAATCACACATGCTAGCAATTCGTTTGCAACGGTTGGGTCGCAAGGGCTATCCGGTGTACCGCCTGGCAGTACAAGAGGCGCAGCGCCATCCATCAAGCGGTCGCGTGGTCGCGTATGTCGGCAGCTACAATCCACACACTAAAGCAGCAAATATTCAGGCTGAATTAGCACAGAAATATTTGGACAATGGTGCCCAGCCAACACCGCGTGTTGTTAAGTTATTGAAAGAAGCTGGCGTCGCCTTGCCAAAGTGGGTTAAAGAGCCAGCTGCTGATAGGCGCAAAGCCATCCGCAATCCAGAGAAGCTTCGTAAAAACCAGCCAAAAGAAGAGCCAGTTCAGTCAGATACTGATGAGTCAGGCGCTGAATAATACGACGTGATAAACTGAGACATTTCCCGCCCGCGATGAGGGCGGGATTTTCTTGACGATGGAGGGCTTAGTCGCGTATTATTTGAGGTAATAGTACAACGAAGTAACATGAACATGATAGGGGGTTTTATGAAATATTTACAACGACGCGGGCGCTTGCTGCCGACGCTAACAACAGGGGTTATGATGCTTGGTGTTGGTGGCGCGACGCTACTGGCGATGACGCAGCCAGCGAAAGCTGATCCAATTAACAATACTGATTTTGTCGTGACGATTGACACCATGAAGCCGGGCGTATCAAATACCGATCAATTTACCATACCGGTAACGGGTGGGGGATACAATTATACGGTCGACTGTAACAATGACGGCATTCCTGACGCTGTGGGCGTGACAGGTAGTCACACCTGTACATACAGCGACGAGGGTCGTCACACGATTCGTATCGGCGGTACATTCCCGCAGATTTATGTAAATAATGCCGGTGATCGTTTGAAAATTATGTCAGTTGACCAGTGGGGAACGGGCGCGTGGCGCAGCATGGACTCGGCGTTTCGGGGCGCTGAGAATATGGACGTCAAGGCGACTGATGTGCCAAATCTCACGAACGTAACGAGCTTACAGAGCATGTTCGACACGGCTCACTCGCTCAAGGGTGAGGGTGCCAACTGGCAATGGAATACATCAAATGTGACAACAACTGCTAATATGTTCCATGGCGCCGGACAGTTTAACCAAAACATCGGTTCGTGGAATGTGGGAAATGTGACGAGTGCTGGCCATATGTTTGCGTATGCGGGGGCGTTCAATAACGGTGGCAGTTCGTCGATTGCCAGCTGGAATACTGCAAAACTTGAATACGCTGATAGCATGTTCGAGTGGGCAAATTCGTTCAATCAGCCGATCGGGCTGTGGAATATGACGAAGGCACATGCTATGGTGCGGATGTTGGCTAATGCGCGGGCATTCAACCAGTCGCTGGCTGGCTGGCAACTGACCTCGCTGCAGGATGTTACGGGTAATCCGTATGCTGGCGGGGCGAATATGCTTGATAATACGGCGCTATCGGTGCAAAATTACGATGCAACACTGACTGCCTGGAATAATGCAGTACTCAAGTCACCAGTGACGCTGGGTGCGGCTGGCCTGAAATATTGTACGGCGGAGGCGGCGCATGCAGCACTGCAAAAGGCAGTGGCCGATGGTGGTCACGGCTGGACGATCAATGGCGATGCCAAGCAGTGCCCGACCTACACGCTGACGTTTGATACCGGCTCAGGCTCACCGGTACCATCCCAAACGGTCGCCTACACTGCCAAAGCGGTGCGGCCGGCTGATCCGACGCGAGCTGGCTATACCTTTGCTGGGTGGTACGCTGATCCAACTTATCTGATGCGGTGGGACTTTAACGTCCATACGATGCCAAATTCTAACTTCACGCTATACGCTAAGTGGAACGCTGTGCCAACGGCGCCGGGTAATCCAGGTGCTCCTAGCCAGCCGGGTCAGCCGAGTCAACCAGGGCAGCCGGGCGCTTCGCAAGGCCGAGCGGGCAGTCAACTAGCTGATACTGGTACGAGTTTGCTGGTAGCGATCGGGGCTGGTGTTGCTGCCATCATCAGCGGTGCAGTGCTGCTGATGCGGAAAAAACGCTCATAAAGATCCAGAGTATCTGAGGCGACTTGTGCTATAATTGCTCCTATGAACGCTCAAGAAATTCGCCTCAAATACCTCGACTTTTACAGCAAACAGGCTCATGCAGTCATTAGGCGCGCGCCGCTGATTCTAACCGATGACCCGACAACACTATTTACCGGTGCGGGCATGCAGCCAATGATCCCGTACCTGCTGGGTGAGCCACACCCTGAGGGCAAGCGAATCGCTGATTCGCAGACATGTTTACGGGCGCAGGATATTGATGATATCGGTGATAACCGCCACACGACATTTTTTGAAATGCTTGGCAACTGGAGCTTGGGCGATTATTTCAAGAAAGAGCAGATCAATTGGATGTGGACGTTCTTGACCGAAGAAATTGGGCTTGACCCGCAGCGGCTATACGTGACATGTTTCATTGGTGCGCCGGAATATAATATCGCCAGGGATACTGAAGCGGCCGAGTTATGGCAGCAGAAGTTTGTCGAAAAAGGCATCGAGGCTGGACTAGCCGATATTGGTAGCGAGGAGCAGGGCGCAGCGCGCGGTATTCATCCGGGTGAGCGGATTTTCTTTTATGATAGCAGCAAGAACTGGTGGAGTCGTAATGGTGGGCCGGAAACTACGCCGATTGGTGATCCGTGTGGGCCGGATAGCGAGATGTTTTATGAGTTTGACTTTATCGAGCATGATCCGAAGTTTGGCGAGTATTGTCATCCGAACTGCGATTGTGGTCGTTTTATGGAGATTGGCAACAATGTCTTTATGGCTTACAAAAAGGTGGCGGACGGTGTGTTTGAGCCACTAGAAAAGCCAAACATTGATCATGGCTCAGGCCTGGAGCGAATTGCGGCAGCAGCTAATAACGACCCGGACGTTTTCAAGATTAGCTTGCTATGGCCAATCATCGAGAAATTGCAGGATTTGAGCGGCAAACAGTACGCTTCACATACCGAAAGTATGCGGGTGATCGCTGATCATCTGAGGGCTGCTACCTTTATGGCGGTCGATGGCTGCGTGCCGAGCAATAAGGAGCAGGGTTATGTGATGCGCCGCTTACTGCGCCGGGCGATTCGCTATAGTTTCGATCTGGGAATTGAGCAGAATTTCCTCGAGGAAATCGTGCCGGTGATTGCTGATTTGTATGAAGCAGATTTCCCAGAGGTTAAGGAAAACCGCGAGAGTATCATCGCTGTGCTGGTCAAGGAAGAAAAAGCCTTCCGCCAAACGCTGCGCAAAGGCTTAAAGCAGATGCAGCATTATATCGACGATGGCTTAACTGGCGAAGAGCTATTTACGCTATATGATACGTTTGGCTTTCCGGTGGAGCTGAGTACCGAGGAGGCCTATAAACAAGGCATCAAGCTTTCTGATAATTGGCGCGCTGAATTTGATGCGCGAATGGCTGAGCAGCGCCAACGCTCCAAGACAGCACGCAAGGGGCAATTTAGCGGCGGCCTGGAGGGTCACGATCCGATTCATTTGAAATATCATACGGCGACGCACTTGTTGGGAGCAGCGCTACGCAAAGTCCTCGATGCACCGGATTTGCAACAGCACGGCAGCAATATCACTGCTGAGCGCCTACGCTTTGATTTCAATCACGATAAATTGACGCCAGAGGAAAAACAGGCAGTAGAAGATCAAGTCAATGCTTGGATCGACGCTGATTTACCAGTCAGCTTTGCCGTCTATCCGACTGACGAGGCGCTGAATATGGGCGCAATCGGCGCCTTTGGCGAGCGCTACGGTGATGAAGTGAAAGTTTATTCTATCGGCGAGGGCGATAATGTCGTTAGTTTCGAAGTTTGCGGCGGCCCACACGTCGAACACACTGGCGTCTTGGCTGAGGGCGGTAAGCGCTTCACCATCACTAAAGAAGAGGCGAGTGCTGCTGGGATTCGGCGGATTAAGGCTGTTCTTAGTGAGGGCGCTGCAGACGCTTCTTGATTGTAGTTTTGTATAGAGGTAGGATATCGTGGGCTAAAGGCGTTATCTATCAAGCTGCTCCAATATAGCAAACGGGTCGTTGTCTGTACGAATTGTCTCGCTGAGCCGTTTGCAGGCTTGAACTGCGCGATCAGTTATTGTGTCTGGATTAGTCTGGAGAAGGTGTCCGTGCGTCGTTGATGGACTAATTATTGTCTGGGCATCAACTACACCGGTATACGGGTTTACGACAACGGTGAGGGTATCTTTGATTGCTTGCTGTCCGACTTCCCCTAGAATTTTACTATTGCGCAGTACATATCGCTCTTTGGTGCGTGGTTTTGAGGTGGATTTTGACCGCGTCCTTTTATATATAGCATCAATCGCGACCACATCGGTCATTCCAAGCCCAACAGCTGGTTCAAAAAATTCACTACAAAAACGAGTAAGACGATCTTTCTCTATCATGGGGATTTCATCAAGCAACTGCCACATGGTGTTGTCACTAACCTTACGTGTGGGGTTTGTATAGTATTCGCTTGTGCGGATGGAGTCGACTCCGCCAAGGGCGGCCACGATATCTTCATTACTAAGGAGGTCTGTCCAGGTTGGTGTATGCTTTGGCCGAACGAGCCGTCTTCCGAATTGACCTTCCCGTAGCTCAAGGTCAGCGGCAAAGGCTAGGCCGCTGGCGATAAGTTCTCTCAGAGCAGCTAGGTGCAGTATCGTATCCTTTTCGCGATATGTGCCTGTGATGTGTACAGCACTGGGTGTACAGGTATTGTTAACAGTATCAGCATGTAATCCGATAATTTCACGTTTTAAGGTATCACGCTGCTCGGCGGACAGTTTGCGTGACGCAGTGTATGATAAAGTGTCACCATCATGACGGAATGCAGAATACATAATATGTATTATACAACTAAATAATATTTTGTCAAAACTAGCCAATCCACACCCAAATGGTATATAATCATAAAGACTATGGTGTTAGATAGGCTTTTCAAGAAGACAGACAAAGATGAACACCAGTACCTGGTCGGTCTCGACATTGGTACGGAGTATATTAAGGCGCTGATCGCCGAGATCAAGGATGATGATATCGAGATCATCGGAGTTGGTCGGGCGCAGCAGAATCTGGGCGACATGCACCAAGGCGCGATCGCTGATATCGCTGGTGTGGTGACCAATTGCGAGGCGGCACTGACCGAGGCTGAGGATAAGGCCGGTGTTCAGGCCAAGCGGGTGATCATCGGTATTGCCGGTGAGCTGGTCAAGGGCGTGACCAACACAATTCGCTATCGCCGGCCGCAGCCCGATAAACCACTGGATGTTGCCGAGATGGAATTCATCATTGAGAAGGTACAGGAACGAGCACAGGGCAAGGCGCAGGCGCAGATTGCACTGGAAACTGGCAACGAGGACGTCGAGGTGAAGCTGGTTAATTCAGCACTGGTCAGCATTCATATTGATGGCTACAAGGTGTCAAACCCGATCGGTTTTCAGGGGCGGGACGTCGCGGTACAGATTTATACGGCATTTGCACCAATGGTACATATCGGGGCGCTGGAAAAGGTGGCCGACGAGTTAGCGCTGGAGCTAATCGCCGTGGCGGCCGAACCGTTTGCAGTCAGCCGAAGTGTGCTCGGTACAGATGCGAATTCTAATTTTACGGCGATCTTGATCGACTGCGGTGGTGGCACGACTGACATTGCGGTCGTCAATGACGGCGGCGTTGAGGGCACCAAGATGTTCGGCATCGGTGGGCGGAGCTTTACGCGGATGATTGCGACGGATCTGGACCTGGGCTACAAAGAGGCGGAAAAGCTGAAGGTAAATACTGATAATGGCTACATCAAACCAACACTCAAGCGCAAACTTGACGGGGCGATTGACAAAACCCTTGAGGTATGGCTGTCGGGCGTTGAGTTGGCGCTCGGTGATTTTGATAGCGTTGATCATTTGCCGAACCGAATTTTGTTGTGCGGCGGTGGTGCGAGCTTGCAGCAGCTCGTCGATGCACTGGCCAATCAGCCGTGGTACAAGGAACTACCATTTACGAAAAAGCCAACCATTCAACATATCAAGCCATCCGATGTCATCGGTATCACTGACACAACCGGCGATATCACCGACCATACATTTATCACGGTGATGGGCCTGCTGCGAGTTGGATATGATACAATGGTAAGTAATCAAGACGCTCATGGCTTGATGGATAAAGTTAACCGATTACTTAAAATATAGATGAATAAAGATGTTATTTACATTGACGTCGAAGATGATATCACTGCCATTGTTGGCAAGATAAAGACGTCAAAGGAGCGAATTATTGCGCTGGTGCCACCCAAGCGAGTCGGCGTGTTGCGTAGCGCAGTTAATATGCGGCTGATTGCTCGGACAGCCGCGTCGGTTAATAAGCGAGTCGTACTGATTACTGGTGATACGATTCTGTCTGGTCTCGCGGCGGCAGCCAAAATTCCGGTGGCCAAGACGCTCCAGAGCAAGCCAGAAATGGCCGAGGTGCCGGTACTGAAGGTGGACGACGAAAATGACGTCATCGACGGGCGCGAGCTACCGGTTGGCGAGCTAGAAAAGAGCGCGCAACCTGTTGATGAAACGGATAAAGCGATTGATTCAGCCATCGCTGATTCATCCAAAAAGCAAGACGACGAGACCTCAAAACCGGCGGATAACGCCAACAAGAGCAAGACAGCGCCAAAAGTCCCGAACTTTAATCTATTTCGTAAAAAGTTTCTGCTGATCGGCGGCGGTGCGCTGCTACTTATTGGATTTTTGGTATGGGCGATTTGGTTTGCGCCGCATGCACGAGTGATTATCACGGCCAAGACAACAACGGTGACGGTAAATAAGAAAGTAACACTCAGGACTGACGGGGTGACTGACCCGACCGCTGACGTGATTAAAGCGCGCCAGCAGGAGCAAAAAGTAGAACTATCCGTTGAGTTTTCGGCGACTGGCAAGAAGAAAGTCGGTGAGCGGGCTAAGGGTAAGTTGCGTATCGCGACCGACTCGATCAGCCTGCTGGACAAGACCGTTCCGGCTGGCACCTCGATTCGTACGAGCGGTGGGATGACCTTTACGACCGATAGCGCGGTGACGTTTAGTCGCTCCAATGCCTCAGGCTCAACGGTCATGGTGACAGCTGCAAATATCGGGGCGGAATATAACGGTGAAAGCGGCTCAGTATCGGGAATGCCATCAGGGGTCAATGCTGCCCTCGTTGGCGAGACCTCAGGGGGCAGCAGTCGTGAGGTGACGGTGGTCAGTAGCGATGACGTTAAGCGCGCCAGTGATTTATTGAACGAAAAAAAGGCCGACTCTCTTCGCGCTAAGGTCGAGCAGTCATTTGGCGGATCAACCACCATTATTAAGGGAAGCTACCAGGAGCAGCGTAGCACGCCAACTCCAAGTGTTGCTGTTGACAGTGAAGCGACCGGCGCGGTGACACTCAAAACGGTGGTGACTGCCTCAATGGTTGGTATCGAAAAATCAGAGCTAAGCACCTACCTCAAGGCGACCGCCAACAAGGAGCTAGAGGGCAAGCAGTCGCAAAAGATCTATAAAGATGGTGTTGATAGCGCGCAGTTTGCGCAGTTCAGTGGCCGGGGCGGTAACTTCATCGCTCATATCACCGCCAATGCCGTCGTCGGTCCAACCATTGATGAAGAAAAGGTCAAAGAGCAGTCACGCGGTAAAAGTTATGGCGACATTCAGTCGGCGCTCGAAGCCATCAAAGGTATCGAAAATGTTGATGTGAAATTCTCTCCGTTCTGGGTGCGCACCGTACCAAATGATACCAAACGAATAAGCATCGAATTTAAGCTCAATGAAAGCTAAAAACTTTCTAGCGCTAGATGTGGGCGAGAAGCGGATCGGTCTGGCGATGGCCGATTCACAGGTGCGGATTGCGGTACCGTTTGGCTGGGTGGCTAATGACGAGCGGGTCATGGAGGAACTGGCAGAGATTATGCTGCGGCACGATATTTCGCTGGTAGTGGTCGGCTATCCGCGTAATCAATCCGGCGAACCAACGCAGCAAACAGAGTTCGTGGTCGATTTCGTTAGGCGGCTGGGTCAGCTGGACATTGATGCCGAGATTGCTTATCAGGATGAGTCGCTAACCAGCGTTCAGGCCGAACAGCGCCTGGCTGGCAAGATCAAAGATAAGGGTGACATTGACGCTGAGGCGGCGAGTATTATTTTGCAAGATTATTTGGAGGTGCACGGATGAAGAAGTTGAAGATTAAAAAACGGCGGTTGTGGCTCATTATCGTATCGGCAGTTGTCGCGGTGGCGGGTGTGGTGCTGCTTAGCGGCGTCATTTGGTACAAACAAATGCTTCGTCCGGTCGATGCCGGGGCGCGGCAAAAAATCAGTGTCGAAATCGCCAGTGGCGACACAGCGCAGGTTATCGCCAAAAAACTTGAAGATAAAAAAATTATTCGTAGTGCCTTTGCTATGACGATTTACCTCAAGTTAAATAATGTTACCGGCACCTTCAATAAAGGCGTGTATAGTTTTACGCAAGATCAAGATGTGGCGTCGGTGCTTAAGCATCTACTCGGTGGCAAACCGGATCGGCGCTCGGTATTGTTTTATCCAGGGGCAACACTGCGCGATAAGACCTCGACGCCTGCCGCTCAAAAGACCGATGTTGCCAGCGCCCTCAAGCGGGCTGGCTACAATGATGAGCAGATCACGGCCGCTTTTGCTGCTACCTATACCGGTACGGTACTAAAAAGTAAGCCAGCGACCGCCGATCTCGAGGGTTATATCTATGGTGATACGTACTTCTTGCCGTCAGACGCCACTGCCCAGCAAGCCTTGCAGCGGGCCATCAGTGAGCTAGATCGGGTGGTAACTGAGAATAATCTCGAGAAGAAATTTGCAGCTCGGGGCCTGTCGCTGTATCAGGGGTTGACGCTGGCCTCAATTATTCAGCGTGAGTCAATTGGCTGCCCGGGTAAAGCGACCTGCGAGGACATGCGGCGGATCGCTAGCGTATTTTATAATCGCCTGAAAAAGGATATACCGCTCGGGTCAGACGTGACGTATCATTATGCCGCCGACAAGGCTGGCGTGGCTCGCTCGCATACGCTCAATTCACCGTACAATACGCGCATTCACAAGGGGCTGCCACCTGGGCCAATTGCCGCACCCGGTCTCGCGGCATTGAATGCTGTGGCCGATCCGGCTCAGGAGGATTACCTTTACTTCTTGAGCGGCGACGACAATGTAACCTATTTTGCGAAGACCGAAGCTGAGCACAAAGCGAACATTACTGCCCACTGCGCCAAAAAGTGCCAATTGCCATAGTTGCCCTCGGCAAATCGCCTATGCTATACTAGGAGTACAGTTAATTCCAAGGAGGGGCAGTATGTCAACGATAGATCAGCAATTTGTAGAATACGTGGTAAAGGCGCTGGTTGGACATCCAGAAGATGTCATCGTCGAGCGTTTGATTGACGAAAAGGGAGTGTTACTCACACTGACGGTCAACCCAGAAGATCTCGGTCGGGTCATCGGTAAGCGTGGCGGTACAGCGCAAAGTCTGCGGACGCTGCTCAGGGCATTGGGGACGAAAAATGATGCGCGCTACAACCTGAAAATCGTCAATAATGATGGCTTTACAAGCGCCAAGCAAGCTACGACTGCCGCTTCAGATGATAACACTGTGGACAACTCAACAGATGAAACTGTGGAAAATAGCTCTTCTTATGCAGAAAATGCTCGAAAAGAGCTTGCAGAACTGGACGACCTTGATATATAATCATAACTAGTTCAAGCACAGACAATATGCGAGAACAGCTCTATGCGAGCAATGGGTAACCATTGAGAGCCTTATTTGTGCTAAAAAACCGCCTAGCTAAAGGGCGGTTTTTTGGTGGTTTTTATGTGGGCGCGGTATAATGAAGGGTATGCGAAAATTTCAAGTCATTACCCTGTTTCCCGAAATGTTCTCTGGGGTGTTTGAAAATTCTATGATGTGGAAGGCGCAAAAAGATGGTATCGTTTCACTCGAGACAGTGAACTTGCGTGAATTTGGTCTGGGCCCGCGCCGCCAGGTGGATGATACGCCATATGGCGGCGGCGATGGGATGCTACTGATGATTGAGCCGTTATGGCGGGCGGTGGAGTTTGCGAGGTCGCGAGATGAGAGCGCAAAGGTTGTCTTGATGAGCCCGCGCGGTCGACGCTGGCGGCAGACGATGGCGCATGTGGCGGCGGATGATGGCCGGGGGCTCATTATCATCTGCGGGCGATATGAGGGTGTTGACGAGCGCATTATGGAATTGGTTGATGAGCAGTGGAGTATCGGTGATTTTGTGCTGACTGGTGGCGAGCTGCCGGCGATGACCATTATTGATTCAATCGTACGGCTGCTGCCAGGTGTACTGGGCGGTGCAATGTCAGCGGAGATTGAGAGCTTCTCGGACGGCGAGACGCTCGAGTATCCGCAGTATACTCGGCCAGAGGTATTTAATGGCTTGCGAGTACCGGAAGTCTTACTGAGTGGGCATCACGGCAAAATCACTGAGTGGCGCAAACAGCAGTCGCAAAAAGCAACTGTTGATTAGGCGGATAGCAGCGACTCTTGTTCGTAGCCATTGACAGCAGGAGTCGCTAATGCCTTGGCTTTTGCGACGAACTCCTCGAGTTCAGCTAGCTGTTCGGGCGGCATATTTCTTGGATCGTCTCGACAGGCATGCCGCATGGCCGATACGGCTGTCTTACCGAGGCGGGTCTCTGATGCCTTTCGCTGAGCTCCAGAGCTGGTTTCTGCTATAAGGTCAAAGCTGGGCTGGGCATTGATAATTCGTAGTTCTAGGTCTCTAATCTGCTGTTCAATATAGTGATTGCGCTTCTTGGCGCCAAGGAGGTCTTCAACAATGGTATTCGCCACGATATGAAGGTGATTCTCGACATAGGTCTCACAGTCTTCCCCGTCCATGGTTTGCCCGAGCGAGAGCAACTTCTTATACAGCTCACCTCGTTTGCGCATTAGCGGCTCGAGTTTGACGAGAGTCGAGTAGGGGAGGATATCACCATGAGTGGTAGCAAGTTTTTGGATACTTTCCGGTAAGCGTTGAAACCGTAGCGCAGTACTAATGATACCCTCGCTAATACCGGTCATCATAGACAGTCGCCTGTAGGTCGGCTGTGCCCCTTCTTTATTCTCGAGGTAGGCGTGTAGTTGCTCGATATATTTGGCGGTTTCAGTAGGCGACACTTTCTCGTGCGTATTCTCGCGCACTTGAGCAACGAGTGCTTCCTCAAAGGTAATGCCACGGCGAAGATTGACATTTACTAGGGTGCACTCCGGCGCAATGCCATGTTGGCTCAGTAACTGCTCGATAGCGCGTTTACGACGATGCCCAGAGATTAGGATGATGTAGTTACCATCATGGTCCGGCGTGAGACTATCAATTGATTGAGATCCTTCATGAAACGCAGCGTGTTCCTTGAGGTATTGCTCCGCCTCCTCTGGTGTGAGGTAGGCGGCTAGGAGAGGATTGTACATATCGAACCAAGTATTACTGTCTTCCTCGTGAACGATTGAAGTCGCGAGCTCGGTAATTGCCTGCTCGTCATATGTCTTGCGAATCTGCTCAATTTCGTTAATGGCAGGTAATGGCACTGGCGCGGTATTTTTTGGACCAAACTCAATAAACCCTCGCGACTCACAATATTCTTTCATATTGTTACTATAGCACGTATACGCTATATATAGCGTTGTGATTTATCCAACAACGGAAAATACCGCTACACACTCGTAACGGTATTTTGTTGTGGTGGATGTCGTAGAGCGAAAGAAACGTCAGTAGTGTTTGTTTTTGTATCGTTCGCTTGTTGTCACTGTACGTGTTTTTTATCAAAAAAGCAAGCATTTTGGTAAATAATACAACAAGCTTGAGCTTTTTAAGAGAGGGCGGTATACTGTATCTATGAAGAAAACAGTGACCAAGCAGCCAATGTCAGTTGTGCAGATCGTGCGGCGAATTATTGCTGGATACATTCTCGTCATCGTCTTGAGCCAGCTATTCTCGTTTGATAAGTTTCCATCAATGCTCGCTGGACTGCCGGGCATGCTGGCGGCAGTGTGCGCTATCGTTCTCGTTGTCACAGAGGTTGGGGCGCTACCATTTCTACTCGCCATGGATATATCGGCTAGACTGAGAAAAGTAAGTGCCGTGATGGGCGTCGTGGCGCTACTGCTGTTGACGCTGCTAGAAAGCATGGCGTTCTGTCACGGAGTATCAATGATATTTGGGGCGACGTTTGACCTACCGGGCGGTAGCTGGTCGCTCCTGTTTCTGGCCGGCGTGTGGATTTTGGCAATATGGGCAAGTGGTTTCGGCCAGGGTGCGATGACCACGGTAAAATCTCAAGAAACATCAACTGACCATCAGGCTCATACCAAACCAAAGCGTAAGAAAAAAGATTGACAAAACGTCAATCCTTTTTCTTGGCTGGGGATGAGGGATTCGAACCCCCGAATGCCGGGACCAGAACCCGGTGCCTTACCACTTGGCGAATCCCCAACGCGTGTCTGATTATACTACGGATGGTAAAGCGGCGCAAGCCAGCGGGTCGAGCGCAGGGTTTGACGCCGACGCCCAGCAGGGTATAATGGGGCTTATGGATATTTCATGGATGGTGAAAATTGTTGCCGACGGGCTGGTGATCCCGGTGGTGTTGATCGGGATGTATACGCTCATCCGACACGTACCGCGAGATCGGCGCCATCAAGTGTATACACGAGTGCTAATGGCGGGGCTGACGGCGTTCGTCGCAGCAAAAATTATCGGGTTGCTATATCAGCCATCAGGCCTCCGTCCGTTTGAACTGGCGGGCGTGAGTGCTGGCGCCTCGTTTTTGGATAATCCGGGCTTCCCGTCTGATCACGCCCTGTTCACTATGGCCATCACGCTGGCGGTGTGGTTCGGCGCGAAGTGTCGAGGGTGGGCCGTGGCCTGTTTAGTGATGACGCTACTGGTTGGTATAGGGCGGGTGGTGGCATTGGTGCATACGCCGCTTGATGTGGCTGGGGGGCTCATTATCGCTTGGGTGGGCATATTCTGGTACATGCCGTTGCGACAGGCGTCACGCACTGCAAAATAGGGTTGATATTTTATCAAATTATTGGTATAGTTGTATCTATTGTGAAGTGGTTTGAGAAAGTTTTTCACGAGGAAGAATCAGGCTATATGTTTCCCGTGACGCCGGCGGTGTTCTGGCGAGTTGTCATCAGCGGTATGGTTGGCGGTGTCGTGACATGGCTGATTGCCCTGGCGCTTGATCGCTTTATCCTAAAGCAGATTATTTGTGGCCCGACGGCCGACCCATCAATGTGTACGAACAGTGCGCAAATTGGTGCCTACGTTGCGCTGGTATTGGTCAGCGTTATGCTCGTACCGATTATCGCCCTCAATCGAGTCAGGCGGCCGCTGCTCGTGGTACTCGCTGCGGTTGGCGCACTGTGGGGTGTCGGCGTCTCGACTGCTGAGGTATGGTGGTTGTCGCTGATGGTAACAACTGTGGCGTTTGGCTTCGTATACGCAACCGCGATGTGGCTGAACCGGACCCGCGGCAACGTGGCGGCGATTATCGTTTTGGCTATATTCGTCCTGTTGGCGCGAGTTGTCTTGTCTCTGTAATCCCTGTACACTAAGAGTATGGAAATCATTATCATTATTCTCTTAGCTATTATCGTTATGGGTTTGGGTGCGATGCTGTTTGTGCTACAGTCGAAGTTAAGCGAGCTGAAACAGCAATCATCAGTCGAGCTCATCAAAACTGACGTGGTGGAGCTGGGGCGAACTATCGCCAAGCTGAATGAATCGGTCAGTGATAAATTGGAGCGCAGCAATGCTCAGGTGCAAACATCGGTGCAAAAGCAGCTGTCGGAAAGTGCCAAGTTGGTGGCTGACGTAATACAGCGGCTGGCCAAGTTGGATGAAACGAATAAGCGGGTGGTCGACGTGGCGACTGACCTAAAAACTTTGCAGAACGTTTTAAAAAACCCGAAGCAGCGTGGTGTGTTCGGCGAATTCTACCTGGAAAGCGTGTTGGATAATGTACTGCCTGCCAAGCAGTTCCAGATGCAATACCGCTTCAAGGATGGCGAGACTGTTGATGCAGTTATTTTTCTAGACAAGGGGCAGATTTTGCCAGTAGACAGTAAGTTTAGTCTGGAAAATTACAACCGGATGATTAACGCCGAGACCAAGGCTGAGCGCGAGTTGTGGCTGAATAAGGTGAAGGCTGATCTGAAGGGGCGTATCGACGAAACCAGCAAATATATTCGCCCGCGTGAGAACACCATGGACTTTGCCTTTATGTTCATCCCGAGTGAGTCGCTGTATTATGACCTGCTCATCAACAATGTTGGTGCGGGCGGTTCGAGTCGCGATTTGATCGAATATGCCTTTCGTGACAAGCGGGTGATTATCGTCAGTCCGACCAGCTTTTTGGCGTATTTGCAGACGGTGCTACAGGGCCTGAGGAGCCTGCAGATAGAAGAGCAAGCCAAGGACATCCAGGTGCGTGTCGGCCAGCTGGGTGTGCACATCAAAAAGTTTGACGATCTGATGACCAAGATGGGCAAGAGCCTCAGCACCACTGTCGGGCATTATAATAATTCGTACAAAGAGCTGGGCAAGATTGATAAAGACGTGGTGCGGATCGCTGGCGGCGACCACCAAACACAGCCAGAGTTAATCGACCGACCGGCGCAGGAAGACTAACGCAAAAAATATCCCGCCAAAAGAGGCGGGATATCGTTATGGTAGAACTATGATTTACTCTTCTTCCTTATTGCGGTAGTTGATGAGCAAGAACAAGTTACCGCCGAGTGCTGCACCAACGAGCGTCGCAGCGATTACTTCAAGGCTGAGGCGGGTATACATTTTCTCTGTTTTTTGTGCTGGTGCTGAGGCGTTTTGTAGCTGTGAGTTAGTCTTTTCAGTCACTGCCAGGGCGACTGCCGGGTTCAGTGTCGCACCGCTGATATATACTTCGCGTGGGTAGGTGCGCTGATCCTTTAGCTGCTGAGTTTGCCGAGTCGCATTTGCTTGCTCTTCTTGGTACTTTTGGACAGCAGCATTTTGGGCGAGTGGTAGCAATGCACCGCTAACCACCAAGCCAAGTGTCAATGACATACCAATGACCACGGCTTTACTGGTGTTCTTGAGATCAGTGCGTGATAGGGCTGCGCTGATGCCAAACATAAAGACCGCCATACCGACGAGCTCAACGGCAAAGATTGCCCACGAGAAGGTGGTGAATTGGTCAAAGTTAATGACGAAGCTACCTGATGAAATTGCTCCCATCAAGACAACGGCAGCCATTGCGCCAAGGAATTGTGCTGCCCAGTAGAACGGTACGAGTATAGCTCGAAGCTTACGCATCGTCCAGAGACCGAACGTGACGGCTGGGTTAATGTGCGCACCGGAGATTGCACCAATACTGAGCACTAATACTACCAGTGCTAGACCAACGTAAAACGGCGTCATCATGTATGCCGAGAACAAGGCGACTAGTGTCAAGATGAACGTGCCAGCAACTTCGGCTAGTACAATGTTGACGAGATTGCGCGGTAGCTTGGCTTCTATTTTTTTACGTGGTGAGCTAGTCTTGACGGGTTTAGCAGCAGTCGATTTGACCTCTGGCTTTTTCGTCTCAGCCTTGCTGGTGACACGCGTTACGGTTGTTTTCGATGTAGCAGCTGCAGCAGTCGTCTTCTTTGGACTGGATTTTGCAGTCGCGGCCTTTTTAGTAGTCTTCTTCGTGGCCATAGTCCCTCCTTACTGTACTATTACTGCCATTATAACATATCTGCTATACTAAGGTTATGGGATTATTTGTAAATCAACAAGATAGTCGTAGTGAGCTCCAAGAACGCATTGCGGCGGAGCTGCGCGAGAAGGCCAAAGCGTCGGGTCTGCAGGAAAAAGCTAGCTTGGACGGCGTAGAAGATGTGAAATATTTGGAAGATACGAAGCAGACGACGACGCTGGCGCCAGCTTGGATTATAATTGTGATCATGGCGGCCGTGGTTGTTGGGATGTTTTTGATGCAGGGGCGATGACATGGAAAAATTGGATGAAGTTCGAGCACTATTATTATCGCGCGTAGCCGAGGCGGCTGAACCGCGCAGCGTGTTGCGGAGCGCGGAGCTGCGGGAACTATACGGCGTTATCGCGACGCTACCGAGTGAGGAGCGCGGGCCGTTTGGTAAAAAGGTTAATGACTTGAAGCAGGAATTGGAGCGGGTGATCGCGGCTCGTGAAGCTGAATTATCAAAAGTTGATTTACCGCCAATTGACGTAACGGCGCCGATGGATGTCAATGCTCCACGGCCTGAATTGCTGCCGAGTGAGCGCGGCACGGTTCACCCGCTGAGCGCCGAGATTGAGCGTATTTCTGACATTTTTAACCGCATGGGTTTTGTGACGGAAGAGTCGCGTGAAATTGACGATCAATTCCATATGTTCGAGAGTCTGAACTTCCCGAAAGGCCACCCGGCGCGTGATGATTATGACACGTTCATGACCGAGGAAACTGACGCCAATGGCGACCGCTTGATCGCGCCGGCGCACACCTCGACCATGCAAAACCGCGTGTTGAAGAAATATCATGACAATTTGGCGAGTGGCGAGGCGATTGCTGCTATTGTACCCGACCGAGTGTTTCGTAACGAAGATCTGGACGCGCGGCATGAGCACACGTTCTATCAAGTCGAGGGCGTGTATGTCGCTAAGGGGGTTAACGTTGGCAATCTCATTGCCACCTTGCAGGAGTTTTTACAGGAATATTACGGCAAGCAACTTGACGTGCGCGTCAATCCATTTTATTTTCCGTTCACCGAACCGAGCTTTGAATTTGCGCTGAGCTGTCCGTTTTGCGAAGGCAAAAATCCGGACTGTAAAGTCTGTTCGGGCGAAGGCTGGATCGAACTCTTGGGCTGCGGCATGATTCACCCGAATGTACTGAAAGCTGCTAACATCGATCCGAATGAATACACCGGCTTTGCCTTTGGCTGCGGCATCGACCGCTTGGTGATGATGAAATACGGCATCGAGGACGTGCGGCATTTTGAGAGCGGACGATTAGACTTTTTGGAGCAGTTTTAATTCAGTCAATTAGTCCATTCGGAGATATGAGATGATTAAGCGCAATGTCTTTCTCTACAATATCACCAATCGCGACGATGAGGGATACGGCAGCTATCCGTTTGAGGATGTTCTTCGTGATTTGATGAAGCTCGAAGAAGACGATAGGAATTGGCAGTATAATCCAAATGACGATGAGTCATTCATGCGGCTCTTGCAGTTTGATAAGCTGCATAAAACCAGCGAACTATCCAAATGCTATGCTGGCATCGTTGCCGTGTACGGATCGAACGTGATTACCATAGGCAGGGACGATGACGATCTTGTCAAACGTTATCCGCTTCCTGATGGGCAGCTGCCGGTGCAGGTGGTGCATTTCCTCTACTATGCAGACAAAGGAATTATGGCGTTAGAGTACAACCGAAATGTTGCTACGAATGTAAAGATTTTAGCCTATATAAATAACCGCATCACAAAGCTCTCGCTCTCTGAAAAGACAGCATTTATCGGGACGGTGATTTGTCATCCAGACGCCATCGAGTTAATCAGGCGGGCGCATCGTATAAAATCCGCGAAGATATTTGTTCCTCGCGAAGCCATAGAACACAATAATAAAATCAGCCAGCTAGCGAAAAGTTTATTCTCCGCACCTTTGATCGATAATCGTACTGATACACTTGGTACTATCGTCATTGATTTTCGGCCGAGTAGAGGTAAGTTCCTGTCTCCTGGCGCGTACATTGATCACTATGTAAAGGAGTTTCCGGGTATCGAAAAGCAGGTCTACGACGTTGAAATTGAAGAGGGTATGGAAGTGACATCGGTTAATATCATGCAGCCGCAGTTCAAGAATACAATTGAACTGCCAGACAGCAGCATTGAAGATCGAGAAGAATATGACAACCAGGTTTTTGGCAAAATCCACGAGGTGTATCAAGCAGCCACCAATGTCATAACGGGAGCCAACAATGTGGACTAGGCGATGGAGTTCTATTGGACTAGTACTGATTATACTGGTGTTATTCTTCGGGGTGTCCTTGGGTATGCAAGAAATCGTAAAGGTAGTGAAGCCTGATATCATGAAAGTGAACCCGTGGGATGTGTTCGAGGGTATAATAACCATCCCATCATATATCGTTATAGTGTTACTAGTGTTGTTGCCATCAGACGCTCGATATAACCTGAGGCTATCACTATTTCAGCGCTCCAGCTACGTGCGTGAAATTGTCATTTCCGGACTCTTGATCATTCTCGTGATGGCCGTAGTGGGATTTGTGGCATACGACCCGACAGACAGCCCGGCTCGCAATCCTTGGAATGATTTTAATTGGGGTAATTATCTGAGTGTTATTTTTTGGGGAGTTATCATGTTTTTGTATAATGTACTGCTGCGGTTGGGCGGTGGGGCGAGGCGTGGATTTGATAAAAACGTAGCTTGATTATCCCATACAAATGTCTCGATAAGGCCGCGTAACAATTTCTGCCGAGTCAAGGTCGAGCTTGGTCTCAATGTCATTAATCATCGCCAGCGCGCCAGTTTCATCGCTTGACAAAACCTCAACTTCCACAAACGTTCCGGCGTTTTTAATTTCATCAATAGCTACTGTTGCTTTTGGAAAGTTTGGTGATTGGAACGATCGCCGGTATTTGTTGACCTCGACCAGTTTTACCATGCCAAGGTTAGCAAACAGTTGTTTGGCAGCCGTTGCGCTCTCGGGCTGAATTGGCAGGTTTGTCTCGGGCTTAATGATCACATCGTTTTTCGTATGTGTCGCAGTCGTCGTCGCAGGCTTATATGTCACCTCGGCAAAACCATCGCGCTGACGAATCCGCAAACATTCAACCGTCTGCATGAAATCGACATCAGGACGAGAATAATATGTATCAATCTCGTGGAGATTACTCTTTGGCTCAAAACCGAGGTCTTGCAATTGCTTGATTAATTCTTTTGCGCCACTGGTTAATTGACGTTTGCGTTCGATTTCTAGAAGTTTGGTTGTCATAGGTTTTTCGTCTTTCAGCTTATCATTATATCTTTAGTTATCTATAAACTCCACACCTTGCTGCGCCAAAAACTTCCGCCCTTCCTTGTCCAACTGGCAATTCACAAAGTGTGATCGTGCTGCCAACTTGCCGCTACCATAAATAAATTGTGTTTCCTCGTCGTATTTCATACCGCGAAAGGCACAGCCCCCCTGCCTCGATAATAGCTTTGACGCCGCGAAAATCTACGCTCTGAACTGATGAATTCTTAAAACAGACTGGTTGCCCGTAAATATGCTTTGCGTAATCCAGGTTGCAATTCTCAAACACGAAAAATCCCATGACAAACTGGCCAAAATCAACGAATGAGCAAGTATTTGAAGACTATCATTCTGAAATCATGAGTAGCTGGGCGACAGCTTCCGCTGATGAAGATGGTTTGGTCTATGTTCCTGAAAAATGAAAAAGCATTAAGCTTACGGTGTTAGCTTATATAAGCAATAGTTGAAGTCTCCGTCGAAGAATATAAAATTATCTGGTTGACTATACAACGAGAAGCAAGAGTCTACAATTTTACCAGATCCATCTTCTACGCCAACTATCGGAGAAGCTTCACTTGAGCGGCTCATTGGGTCATACAACACAGACCGCGTCTTAAAAAGACATACTTCACCAGCAAAGCATCTATCTTCAGTCACGATGTAAAAGAAATCATATGACCCCATAGGCAGATTAGTAAATTCAAAATGACCACGTGAGGCGCACTCATGAAGCTTGCCGGTAAATTTCTCAATAATAGTATGATGATTATCCATAATCAATGACATATTATAAAGGAAAAGTGGCTTTTTGTACGGAAGCCACAAACCGCTTAGTAGGAATCAGCCGTGGTAGTCGCGGTAGTCATTGATGACCTCGCCGTCGACGCGCATATACTCGACACCACCGTCCTCATTCACGACGATGTGGTCGTGCGGCCGTGCGCCGGGCATGCCACCGGGGAAGATGTTGGTAGTACCGTCATCGTTCTTGTCCCAGTACATGACCTCTCCACCGATGCGGCCCATACCACTCTCGTACTGGCTGTTAGTTCCCATAATAACTCCTCTTGGAGTCAGGCGAGATAATTATCTCGCGAAGTGGAGCGTCTCAAGCCCAATGGCTTTGGGCGAAACGCCGACCCTTGCGGACGCAAAGGCTGATATATATCAATAATAGAACAAAACGTCAATGGATTTTGTCAAAATTATGGCATAAAATAATAGATTACCTCTGCAGCAATAGTTTAACCATTAGGACTAAACCTGATAGGAAGTTGTGGACATAACGCGGGATGTAGCCTTACGTTGTATTTTGCTTTAGCTTAAAATTATTTGCTATAATTATTTGAAAGGAGTAACTATGAACCATACAATTTTCGACGACATTGTATCAGGCACCGTAAAATCATGGAGGGTTTGGGAGGACGAGCAGTTCCTGGCGTTTCTCACGCCGTTTCCAAATACCCCGGGGGTGACAGTGGTCATTCCAAAGCATAATCCGGGTGATTATATTTTTGCGATTGACGAGACGCTATATCTCGAGTTTATGCGAGCAGTGCGTCAAGTGGCGCGGCTACTAGAACGAGCGTTTAATACGCCGCGGGTAGCGCTGGTGTTCGAGGGAACGGGCGTAGCGCATGTGCACGCCAAACTGTATCCGCTACATGGTGATTTGGCGGGGCGGACTGACGTCTGGGCGGAGAATGCAGAGTTCCACGAGAGCTATCGCGGCTGGCTGACGACGACCGAGGGGCCAAAGATGGATGAGGCGGAGCTTGACCGGATTCAGGCGCAGATCATTGCCGCTCAAGGGTGATATCTAGTCAACGGGGCAAACTATGAAGTGGCTCGGAGTTGTCGGTACGCGCGAAGTGAATGACACGATTCGCCGTGACATTGAGCAGTGTGTTGGACAAAAGATTACTGAAGGCGGCGGGATTGTGTCGGGCGGCGCTACTGGTGCTGATCACGAAGCGGCGCGGCTGGCGTATGAATATGGTCTGGAGGCGGCACGGTTTCGGGTATTTCTGCCGGTAGAGTTGGGTCTGTATTGCAAAGCGCTGTATGATCGCGCTGCCGCTGGCAAATGCCGACCGGACGACGTAGTTGCTACGGTCGCTCTGTTGCAAAAAATTGCCAAAAATAGGCCGGGCGTCATATATGATACCACCGATTTTACCGAAGTCAACGCCGAGTCGTTTCATGCGCGTAATTGCCAAATTGTTGACTTGGCAGATGAGTTGGTAGCATTTCGGGTCAATAATAGCCCTGGCACGACGTTTACGATTGATCAAGCCAGGGAAAAAGGTATTCCCATCAAGGTGTTTGACTATACCATTGATTAGAATGGTATACTGATATATATGAAAGTCAGCCTAAACATTATCAAACAATTGATTAATTTTGAATTGCCGCCAGTGGACGAGTTGGTGGCGCGGGTCAATCAGCAGCTTGGCGGCGTCGAAGCAGTGATTGACCTCAAGGCCAAGTATGGCGGCGCGCGAATCGTTCGGGTGGTTGAATGCGTCAAGCATCCTGATGCTGATCGGTTGAGTGTGACCAAGATCGATGATGGCGGCGTGGCGGCGGATGTGCCGCGTGACGACAACGGGCTGGTGCAGGTGGTCTGCGGCGCGCCGAATGTGCATGCGGATATGTGGGCGATTTGGTTGCCGCCAGAAAGCACGGTGCCGGCGAGTTTTGATGACGATGAACCGTTCGTGTTGGATGCGCGACCACTGCGCGGCGTGCTCAGCCAAGGTATGTTGGCGGCGGCGGACGAGCTGGCGATTGGTACGGATCACGAGGGAATTATTGAAATTCATGAACACGACGTACCGGCGGGTGTTGAGCTAACCGCGGGAGCTGGTTTCGCTGAAACGTTTGGTTTGGATGACTATGTGCTGGACATTGAGAACAAGATGTTTACGCACCGGCCGGACTGCTTCGGGCAGCTCGGTGTGGCGCGCGAGATTGCCGGGATTTTTCATCAGCAGTTTACCAGTCCCGAGTGGTACAATGTGATTCAAGAATTTGCTGGTGGCGACGGTCTCGAGCTCGAGATATTCAATGAGGTGACTGAAGTAGTGCCGGTGTTTTCAGCGGTAGCTATCAAAAATATCGAGGTGCGTCCGAGTCCGCTATGGCTGCAGTGTCAGCTGGTGGCGATGGGCGGTAAACCAATTAACAATATTGTTGACGCGACAAATTACATGATGCTCATGACGGCGCAGCCAACGCATGCATATGATTATGATAAATTACGCGGGTCTACACTCGGGGCGCGGCTGGCTCGTGCTGGTGAGAAAGTTAGCTTGCTGAATGGCAAGGAGTATGAGCTGACGACGGACGACATTGTCATCGCTGATGGCGAGGGTGTGATAGGTCTCGCGGGAATTATGGGTGGTGTTAACACTGAAGTTTCGGATAGCACGAAAAACATCGTTTTGGAATGCGCTAATTTTGATATGTATGCACTGCGCCGCACCGCTATGCGACACGGTATTTTTACCGATGCGTTGACACGGTTTAATAAGGGTCAGTCATCGGCACAAACTGACCCGGTACTCAAGCGCCTCATGGACATGGTTGGCGGTGAGCAAGCCAGCCCTGTATTATTCAAGAATCATCAATCCCTCCGGTCTATGTTAACTGACGGTATGCGCTGGTGGGGCGGGTTAGTAGTACCGAGCGGCTTTATTGAAGAGCGGCTCGGCGTAAATTTTGCCGATGGTGAAATGAATACGCTGCTAGGAAACGTTGAGTTTTTCGTTGATGAAGGGCATGAGTATGGTGAGGATGGCATGCTGGTCTACAGCCCGTTTTGGCGCACCGATATTGAGCTGCCTGAGGATATCGTCGAGGAGGTTGGGCGGCTTTATGGCTTTGATAAACTGCCGCGTCAATTGCCGCGTCGTAGTATTAAACCAGCGCCAAAAAATGTGCGCCGCGAATTGAAAAACGCCGTTCGCCGTAGTCTATCGCGTGCTGGTGCCAATGAAGTCTTGACCTACAGCTTCGTTCATGAACGCATCCTGAAAAACGCCGAGCAGGACGTCACTCAGGCATATAAATTATCAAACGCCCTTAGTCCTGATTTGCAATATTATCGCTTGACGGTGTTACCAAGTTTGCTCGACAAGGTTCACGCCAACATCAAGGCCGGGCATGATGAATTTGCCTTGTTTGAAATGGGTAAGGGCCACGGCAAAATGCACGGCCTAGGCGAAGATGGTTTGCCAGAAGCCAGCCAGTTCACCGACATCGTCTACGCCGCCAAAAAGCCGGCAGCAGGCGCGCCATTTTACAAAATTCGTTGCTTGGTTGAGCAGTTGGCGCGTGAGCTTGGTGCTGATCTGGTATTCAAGCCAATTGAACAAGAACTTACGCTTCCAGTCGCGGCACCGTTTGACCAATCACGCAGTGCACTGGTCGAGACAACCGATGGAATGTTCATTGGCATAGTCGGCGAATTGAAGCAGTCAGTCATCAAGAGCTTCAAATTACCAACGTACGTGGCGGCAGCGAGCTTGGACATGGCTGGCCTGGAGACCGTTTACGCCAAGCGTGACAGTCATTATCAGCCGCTCAGCCGCTATCCATCAACCAGCCGCGACATTTCGCTCAAACTACCGACCACCATCAGATATCAGCAACTGTTGCAGACACTGGATGAGGCCGTGCGGGACGTTGGTATGGAGGTGCGAATTGAGCCACTCACCATTTATCAATCTGAGCATGAAGCGGCGCAGAAAACGATGACGTGGCGGCTGACGTTTACTTCACTTGCACGGACATTGGTGGATAATGATATCACGCCGGTGATGCAGCGGATTGAACAGACAACTAAAGACAGATGGGGCGCTGAAACAGTCTGATGAAGCCGCTAATCCACATGCTCCGGTATGCGCGCGGTATGGGCAGATACTACGTCGGGGTTAGTATCAGCTCGGTTGTCGTGGCACTGACCGGCATCGCGGTGCCGTTCGTGATTTCGCTGGCAACCAACTTGATGGTTGACGTGGTTGAGGGCGGCAAGGTGGGAATTGAGCAGGCGATTTTCTTGGCGCTGGTGCTGCTGGCGCTTGACGTGACGAATACGATGGTGCGAAACCTTGGCGGTTACTGGGGCGACGTGATGGCCACGCGGCTCAAACAGCAGCTGTCGACGCGGTACTATCATCACTTGCTTGGCTTGCCACAAAGTTATTTTGATGGCGAGCTGACTGGGACGATTATCAATCGCCTCAACCGCGCGATTACCGAAACGACGAATTTCCTGAACATGTTTGCCAATAACTTTTTCCAGATGCTGCTCACGACAGGTATCACCATCGGCATCGTTCTGGTGTACAGCCTGGAGTTGGCGGTAATGGTGGTCATTATGTATCCGCTATTTATGTGGCTGACGGCGCTGACCAGCAAGAAATGGCAGGCCTTTCAGAACCGTAAAAATCATGAGACGGATATGGCCAGCGGCCGGTTCGCCGAAGTCATTGCTCAGATCAAAGTCGTCAAAAGCTACGTCCGTGAGTCGCTCGAATATCGTCATTTTGCCAAGCGTTACCGCAAAACAATCGCCATCACACGCAAGCAATCGCGCTATTGGCACAGCATGGACATCGTGCGCGGCGTGGTGTTGTCGGTCATTTTCTTTATGATTTTTGCCTACATTTTTGTGCAGACGACCGAGCGGCGTTTTTCGATCGGCGATATGGTGCTGTTGATCACGCTGATTAATAATTTGCGGATGCCGCTGTTTAACATGAGTTTCATCGTTGATAATTTCCAGAAAGCTCTGGCTGGGAGTCGGGATTTTGTTGGTGTGATGACGCTACGCCCAGCAATTGAAGATGTGCCTCACGCGCCGGAATTAGTCGTGAGCCGCGGGGCAGTCGAGTTTCGCAACGTCTCGTTTCGCTACGCCTCTGCTCCGCAAAAACCAGTGTTGACCGACATCTCGTTCACGCTTCGTCCCGGTGAGCATGTTGCTCTCGTCAGCGAGTCGGGTGGCGGCAAGACTACCTTGACGAATTTACTGATGCGCCTATATCAGCCAGATAGTGGCGAGATTACCATTGACGATATGGCCATTGACGCGGTGCAGCAAAAGAGTTTGCGCCGTCATATCGCCACGGTATTTCAGGAGCCAGCGCTCTTTTCTGGCACAATTCGTGAAAATATCGCTTATGGCGCCGACGAGCCGACGGATGAGCAGGTGATCGCCGCTGCCAAGGCCGCCAACGCGCACGACTTTATCAGCGGGCTTGATAAAGGGTACGATACACAAATTGGCGAGCGTGGCCTCAAGCTGTCTGGCGGTCAAAAACAGCGCATCGCCATCGCGCGGGCGGTACTCAAGGATGCGCCGATTCTCATTCTCGACGAGGCAACAAGCAACCTTGACAGTAAGAGCGAGCACCTAGTGCAGCAGGCGCTGGAGCGACTGATGAAGGGGCGAACGACGCTGATTATCGCTCACCGGCTGAGTACCATCGCTACGGTGGATCGGATCGTGACGCTAAAACATGGCCGGGTCGACGAGATCGGTACGCCGAAACAGCTGGCGAAATCGGGTGGCATTTATGCTGATTTACTCAAGCTACAGCGGACAGCCGGTTTGGGGATTGATGACGAACTCGCGCGGTATGACATTGCGGCCGAGAAGAAACATTGATATAATTTCAAGGTAAGATAAAGGAGGATTATGGCGACGACGAGGGGACAGCGACTCGGTATATGGATCATCACGGGGACATTAGCGGTTGGGACAATTGGCGGGTTCATCGCCATGATGGTGCAGCCAAGCAATGACGCCAAAGATCAGGCCGAGCTAAAGCAAGCGCAAGAAGATTATAAAAAAGCAACCACGGAGTGGCAAAAGAAAGTTGATGCTCAGACGGCGGAATTGAACAAAAAATATTACGCTAAATTTGCTGAGTTTAGCGCGCGAGTTGGTGCGTTTGAGGCTGGTGACATCAAAGAGCTCGGCAAAGAAGACTTGGTGGAGGGCGGCGGCGCAGAAGTTAAGGGTGATACCAAATTTGCGGCTTATTACATTGGCTGGAATGCCAAGGGTGAGATTTTTGATCAGTCGATCAATAGCGGTAAATTGAAAGCACCATTTGTAGTGAACGGTCCGGCGAATACGTCGGTGATTCAGGGCTGGAAAGAGGGGCTGATTGGTATGAAAATTGGCGGCGTGCGTGAATTGACAATTCCAGCTGACAAAGCCTACGGCGACAAGGGTCAGGGTGATAAAATTCCTGCTAATGCGCCACTCAAATTTGTGGTCATGGCTATCGAGAAACCAACGGAGATTCCACGGCCGGAGATGCCAGAAGTTATCAAGCGATATTATAGATCAAGGGGGTTGAATGTCTAAAGAGATTATCATTGTCGGTGCCGGTCCAAGCGCACTCACTGCAGCAATTTACCTATCGCGCGAAGACGTGCCGACAACACTATACGAACGCGGCGTGGTTGGCGGTATGGCGGCCATCACTGATCAAATCGATAATTATCCAGGCTTTGCTGAGGGCGTGACCGGCATGAAATTAGCCTCCGAATTGCAGCAGCAGGCTGAGCGGTTTGGTGCGGATATTGAGTATGGCGATGTCACGGAACTCAAGCAAGTTGACGGCGAATTGGAATTGACGATTGATGGTCAACCAGTGCGAGCCAAAGCAGTGCTGCTAGCGACCGGCTCAAATCACCGCAAGCTGGGCGTGCCGGGCGAAGATGAATTGTATGGCCGCGGCGTGCATTACTGTGCAACGTGCGACGGTGCATTTTACCGCGATAAGCGCTTGATCGTCGTTGGCGGCGGCAACTCGGCGGTGCAGGAAGCGATATTTCTAACTCGCTATGCCAGCCACATCGACCTACTGGTACGCAGTAAATTGCGCGCCAGCGATGTCCTGCAAAAAGAATTACAAAAGTATGTTGATGAGGGTAAAATTACCGTCCATATCGGTGCGACGACTGATGAAATTATCGTCAAAGACGACAAATTCTACGGCGTCAAATCGACCCAAAACGGTGAACAAAAAGAATTTACTGCAGACGGTTTGTTCGTCTTCATCGGCCTCATCCCGAACACGCAGTTCTTGAAGGAATCAGATGTTGAGCTGGACCTCGGCGGGCACATCGTTACCGACGAACATTTGCATACCAACATTCCTGGTGTCTTTGCTTCGGGCGATGTACGTTCGGGTGCGACCATGCAAATCGCTTCGGCGGTTGGCGAGGGCGCGGTCGCGGCGTTGCAGATTCGTGAATATTTACAAGAAAAAGCCAGAGAGGAGTAGATCATGGCGGATTTTAACCAAGTAGTAACCCCGGGAAACTATCAGGACGGCGAAATCACCGTTGTCGTAGAGATTCCGGCTGGGTCAAATCATAAAATTGAATGGGATCGGAAGGCCGGCGTCATGCGGCTAGATCGGGTTGATCCGGCGATCTTTGCCAAGCCGACTAATTATGGTTTCATTCCGCAGACACTGGATGAGGACGGCGATGAGTTGGACGTGCTGTTGGTGACGGATACGCCACTGACGACCGGGTTGGTGGTCGAGGCGCGGATCCTTGGCGTGATGAAGTTTATCGATGACGATGAGGTTGATGATAAGATTATCGCGGTGCCAAGCGACGATCGCCATAATGGTAACGCCATTCAGTCGTTGGAGGATCTGCCAGTACAGCTGATTAAGCAAATTGAATTCCACTTCAATCACTATAAGGATCTGAAGAAGCCAGGCTCGACCATTGTCAAGGAATTTGCTGGCGTTGATGCTGCTAAGCAGGTTGTGGCGGCGGCGATCGAGCGCTGGAACGAGCAGGCGTAATACTACATATCTTGTAAAGCAAAGCGATATCACATCTTACTAAGAATCTGGTATGCGTGTTTGTCGCGGAATTATCAGCCTCTCCGACACGTCGATAGCTCTGCGGACGGCGCCCGCCGGATGCATTCGACGTGGAGGAGACGGCTGGAATCCAAGCCGTGGCAGCCACTCCACCGTCCGCCGCCAGAGCACACTCTTCGCTCAAATCTCCGCTGGAGATTTCTCGCGAGCGTTCGGCTGAAACGTCCGTTACTCACGAACGTTTCACAGTCTCTGGCGGAGGAGGTGTCGTGTCTGCCGCAGCCTCTGAGGTGTGAGTGCTTTGCTTACCGTCGAAACAACGACGAAACGCCGTCGGTTAAACCGGTCAGGTGTGCGAGCACGCCGCCGCTTTTTGACAGCTGCATGCGTAATTTGGTTTTGGCGTGCGGCGTGATGACCATATTGCGCCAGGCTGGTTTGGGTTTGGCAGATTTGCTGGTCAAAACTTCGACGACGTCGCCATGTTGTAATTCATAGGTGAACGGCTTCATGGCGCCATTGACCTTAAAGCCGCTGGCGTGCGCTGCGATGTCGGAGTGAATGCGATAGGCGTAATCCAGCGGAAAGGCGCCGCGCGGCAAGTCATAAATATCACCTTTGGGCGAATAGACGAAGATGCGATCCTCAAACAACTTCATGCGGAATTTTTCTGAATCAAATGATTTACCCTCGCGTGCTCGGGCCGCCGTTTCCTGTAGGTCACGAATCCATGCCAAATCCGTCGGCAGCGCGGCGATTCGCCCCTGGCGGTAGGCATCGGACATCTTTTGTTCGTTATAATGAAAGCTGGCTGCCAGGCCGCGCTCGGCGTATTCATGCATGTCTTGGGTACGAATTTGGAATTCGACAATTTGTCCGGTCGGCGTTTGTACCGTCGTGTGCAAGCTCTGGTAGCCGTTCGGTTTAGGATTGGCGACATAATCTTTGATGCGCTCATAGAATGGCTGGTACATTTCGTGCAGCACGCCCAGCACCAGATAGCCGGTCGCTAAATCATCAACGATGATCCGTAGGGCGATCAGGTCGTAAATCTTATCAATATCACCAACACGGTCGAGCTTCTTGAACAAGCTATATACGCTTTTCACCCGGCCGTCCATCTCAAACTGCAGACTCTCATTCTTGAGGCGCGCCGTAACGTCGCGGCGGACTTTGGCGAGTTTGCGCTGGCTTTTCTTTAGGCGGCTATCCATCAGGCTCTTAGTACGCTGAAAATCCTTGGGCATCAAAAATCGAAAACTGAGCTCTTCCAGCTGCACGCGCACCCGCCCCATATTCAGTCGATCCGCCAACGGCGCAAACACCTCAATCGTCTCGCGGGCGATTTTCTTCTGCTTGTCGCGCGGCATATATTGAAGCGTACGCATATTATGCAGTCGATCCGCCAGCTTGATAATAATCACTCGGATGTCCTCGCCGACCGCGATCATCAGTTTGGCGAGGTTGTCCTTGGTGTGCGGCAGGTAGCTATCGAGGCTACGCATGCCAGCGCGCGCCTGCGATACCTTGGTCACACCATCAACCAAAAAGGCAATGTCGCGCCCAAACAAACTCTCCAGTTCATCCAATGTCGCATCGGTATCCTCGACCGTATCATGCAGCACACCAGCGATTACCGTGTCGATATCCATGCCCCATTCCACCAAAATCCCAGCCACCGCCAGCGGGTGCGTGATGTAGGGTTCGCCACTCTTGCGTTTTTGCCCGGCATGTTTTTTAGTAGCGTAGTCAATAGCGCTATCTAACACCAGTACCGGCACTTCATCGTACTGCGGCGCCGCTAGATGTAGTAATTCCTCGCGCGTCATGGTTTCATTATACAACTTTGTAGTATAATTAGGAAAAAGCTAATGCTACTCGGGAGGGATACTTGTATGGCGATAACGAAAATAGCGATTAATGGTTTCGGGCGGATCGGGCGCAGCGCCTTTAAAATTGCCTGGGAGCGCAGCGATCTGGAGATTGTGGCGATCAATGACTTGACGGATACTAAGACGCTAGCGTACCTACTCAAACACGATAGTAATTACGGGGAATACGGCCGCCAAGTTGATTTTACAGAAAACGAATTGGTCGTTGATGGAAAACATGTCAAAGTGCTGGCGGAAAAAGATCCAATGAACTTGCCGTGGGGCGAGATGGATGTTGACGTGGTGATAGAATCGACGGGACTCTTTACAGATAAAGATGGTGCGGGTAAGCACTTGACTGCTGGCGCTAAACGTGTGGTTATCAGCGGGCCGACCAAGTCCGACAGCGTCGATACAATTGTCCTGGGCACCAATGACAGCAAGATCAAGGACGCTACGCCGATAGTTTCTAATGCCAGCTGTACGACCAATAGCTTGGGCGCGGTGATGGCGATTTTGGATGCGGAGTTTGGCGTCGAGAAATCGATGCTGACAACGGTGCATAGCTACACTGCCAGCCAGCGCCTGCAAGACGCGCCGGCCAAGGACCTTCGCGAGGGTCGCAACGCGGCCGAGAATATCGTGCCGACAACGACCGGTGCGGCCATCGCCGTGACCAAAACCCTGCCGCAGCTAACCGGTAAGTTCGACGGCCTCAGTGTGCGCGTACCGACGCCGGTGGTGTCTCTCAGTGACGTGACGGCCTTGCTGCGGCGTGACGTGACGGTCGAGCAGGTGAATGAGGTGTTCAAGAAAGCTGCCGCCGATAGTTTCTATCAAGGGATCTTGGGTGTGTCTGAAGAGCCGCTGGTCAGCCGCGACTTTATCGGTAATTCGCATTCTGGTATCGTTGATCTGCCGCTGACCAAGGTCGTTGGTGGCAACATGGTGAAAATCATGGTCTGGTACGATAACGAGTGGGGGTACTCCAACCGCCTGGTTGAGTTGGTAGCGGACGTCGGCCACTACCTCCAACAGCCAGCAATGTCATAAGTTCTATAACATAAGTTCAGTGATGTGAGTGGGGCGGGAGATACGAAAAGTTGTATCAAATCCCGCCCCGCACCTCAGCGGCGATTTCTTCTCCACCAACAGAGGAGATCGGCAAGACAATCCATCACGACAATAAGTGCCGTGATGAACAGTGCGGCAGTTACAACCACGCCTACGATGAGGACCCAGTTGGGCAAGGCAGTGAGTGACCCATAGAGCCACTCAAGGCTTCGATGTTGTGCGGCTGCTGTCATTTTTGCTGTGGCGAGGAGGGCTGATACCCCGAACAGCAGTAGCATCACTCCGTTCAGACCTATGACCAGATCCCTTTCGGAAAATAGGATCATCATGGTTCCAGTGACGATAATAGCGACAAGGAGAACGGTCAAAATCTCGAGCATTTTTACGCCTTTCCACTTTTTGAGGTGCGGCCGTTCCGCGCCTCAAGCCACCGTAGATATCTGATCTACGATAGCGAAGCGCAGTTGACAAATCCGTATAAGATTGTCAAAAGGCTGATATATATATATCACTATTAGTAGAAAATGTCAATGCTTTTTGTCAAAGGATGCATGAATAGTCATGCGCCGCTACCGCTCCCAGGGTCGCATACCCATTCGCAGGCTGACATGGGTGAATGGGGCGGCTGAACTTGACGCCGCTTGGCTGGGTATGCTACACTACGAACATATCCGGCCGATCAGGTCGGAGTTTTTCGTCTCTTGGGCGTTTGCAATGAAACGTAGTATAATAACATAGCGTAAAGGAGCTAATAATGGAAGATTTGAATATCAAGCAGTTGACGTTGGCGGTGCGGACGATTGCCGAGGAAAAGAACCTGCCAGAAGAAACCGTTTTAGAGGTGATCGAGCAGGCTATCGCGTCAGCGTGGCGGCGTGACAACGGTACCCGTGAGCAGTTGGTGCGCGCCAGCCTAAACATCAACAGTGGCACGGCTGTAGTGTCGGTCGTCAAAACGGTGGTTGAAGAAGTCGAAAATGACGTCAATCAAATGAGTCTGGACGAAGCTAAAACCGTTGACTCGGCGGCTGAGCTAGGGAGTGAAGTAACGGTCGAGACCCACAACGTGACGACGTTTGGCCGCGTGGCAGCCCAGACCGCCAAGCAAGTGATTTTGCAGCGGCTGCGTGAGGCAGAGCGTGAGGTGGTGCTGGCAGAGTTTGAGGATAAAATCGGCACGGTGGTGACTGGTACGATTCAGCGGGTTGAGCCGCGCGTGGTGCGGATCGAGCTGGGCAAGGCAGTCGGTATCATGCCGCAGTCTGAGCAGATTCCTGGCGAATACTACGGTGTTGGTCGCCGCGTCAAAGTATATATCAAGGACATCGAGCGTGAAGGTCGCGGTCCGCAGCTGATTTTGAGCCGTGGCAATGAAGAATTTGTGCGCTTCTTGTTCAGCCAGGAAGTGCCAGAGATGGAAACGGGCGCTGTGGAAATCAAAGCCATTGCCCGTGAGGCTGGCCGTCGTACTAAATTGGCGGTTGCATCAGCGCTGCCAGGCGTTGACCCAGTCGGTACCTTTGTCGGTGGTCATGGTACGCGTGTTCAGGCGGTGATGAACGAAATTGGCGAGCAGGAAAAAATTGATATCATTCCGTTCGAAGAAGACGCGGCTGGCTTCATCGCCAATGCCATGAGCCCAGCGGAAGTGCTGAGTGTGACGGTTAATGAAGACGAAAAGCGAGCAACCGTCTACGTCAGCGAAGATCAGCAATCAGTGGCTATCGGCCGGGCTGGGCAGAATGTTCGCTTGGCGTCACGACTGACTGGCTATGAACTAGACATCGAGGCAAAGGCGGCTGCTAAACCTGAGACAAAACCTCGTAAGAACATTGAGGATAGCTTGATGAGTGCGGTTGAGGAGGTGGCGGAATAGGCTGCTTCCTGATAATCGCCGAAAACGAAAGGAGGGCGATATGCCGGAAGATTTTTCCGAGTTGGAATCTCGGCTGACTGATACCGCTAGGGCCAGTTTAGAGCGCGCCGGGCTGCTGGCGCATAATAGCGGCAGTCCGTATGTCGGCACTGAGCATGTGCTACTCGGCGTACTGGCGCAAAACTCATCGCTGGGCGCAAAGATTTTGGCGGAGAATGGCGTAACCTTGGATCGGGCGGAGCTAGCGCTGGGCTTAACGGCGCAGTCGTTCGTGGTGGTGGTTGTTCACAAAGGGATGAACGCCGAGGTGCTGGAGACGATACGGACGGCTTGGCAGCTAGCGACGGAGTTTGGACAGGAGCGCATCGGTACTGAGCACATCGTCTATAGCATGCTGCTGCAGTACAAGGCTCGGGCGACGAAGTTGCTCAGCGATATGAATGTAGATCTGGAGGAGCTGCGCGGTACATTGGAGGACGTATTTGATCGGCAGCAGCTGGAGGCGATGCAGGATGAGTCGAAGGAAGGTACGGCGCCGCATACTCGTCGGTCGGCCGATCTCAAGCTGCTTGACCAGTACGGAGTTGACATGACCGAGCGCGCGCGGAGCGGACTGCTCGATCCGGTGGTTGGTCGGGAAGCCGAGACGGAGCGGCTGATCACGGTGCTCGGGCGGCGCGGTAAAAACAATCCAGCGCTGATCGGCGAGCCGGGTGTCGGTAAAACTGCAGTGGTCGAGGGCCTGGCGCAGCGCATTGCGGCGGGGACGGTGCCAGAGTTTTTAGTCGGCAAGCGGCTGATTCAGCTCGATCTGACGGCCATGGTCGCCGGTACGAAATTTCGCGGTCAGTTTGAGGAGCGCCTGCAAAAAGTGGTGACGGCAGCGCGTAATCATCAGGAGATTATGTTGTTCATTGATGAGCTACATTTGCTGGTCGGTGCTGGCTCGGCCGAGGGGTCGATGGACGCGGCGAACGTCCTAAAGCCGGCGTTGGCGCGTGGCGAAGTGCGAGTGATCGGCGCGACGACGTTTGACGAGTACCGCAAGCACATCGAAAAAGATGCGGCCCTCAGTCGGCGGTTTCAGGCGGTAACGGTGGCGGAGCCGGATGAGCAGGCGGCCGTAGCCATGGTACGGGCGCTAGCGGGTCGGCTGGCGACCCATCATCGGCTGCGGATTTCTGATGAGATGATCGAGCTGAGCGTAGCCCTCAGTCAGCGCTACGTGACGGAGCGTCATTTGCCGGACAAGGCGATTGACGTACTTGATGAGGCGGCGGCACTGGTTAGTACGCGGCGGCCAGCCAAGCCAACCAAACAGCAACAGCTGGCGCGGCGGATCAAACAACTAGTGGGCAAGCTCGATGCGGCGGTCGAAGCTGAGCAATATCAGCGTGCAGCTGAACTAAAGGTTCGCATCAAACAACTGGAGCAGCAGGCCGAGCAGCTGCCGGCTGACAATCCAGCATTACCGGGACTGACCGAGGATGACGTGCGGCGAGCGGTGGCGGCGATGGCTGGCGTGCCAGCGGAAAAAGTGACGGTGAATGAGCGTAAAGATCTGGTGGCGCTGGAGCAGCGGCTGGGCCGGTCGGTGCTTGGTCAAGAGAAGGCCGTGGCGACCTTGGCGCGAACCATTCGCCGGGCGCGAGCTGGGCTGAGTCGGCGGTCGGGGCCGCTTGGGTCGTTCATTTTCCTCGGGCCGACTGGTGTGGGCAAGACGGAGCTGGCTCGCGTACTGGCACGGGAAGTGTTTGGCGGCGACAATAGTTTGATCAAGATCGACATGAGTGAGTTTTCGGAGCGGCATACGGCCAGTCAGCTGATTGGCGCGCCGGCTGGTTATGTCGGCTATGATGATGGCGGCAAGTTGACCGACAAGGTTCGCCGGCAGCCGTACAGCGTGGTGTTGTTTGACGAGATCGAAAAGGCGCATCCAGATGTACTGAACTTGCTGCTGCAGATTTTGGAAGACGGCAAGCTCAGCGATTCGCACGGGCGGACGGTGAGCTTTCGGCAGACGATCGTGATCTTGACTAGCAATGTCGGCGCTGAGGCGATGGTGCGTGACGGTGAGCTGGGCTTTGGCTCGCATGGTGAACATACTTCACGGGCGGACGATATGAATGAGCGCAATGCCCGAGCGGCGCGGCGCGAGCTGGAGGAGCTACTGCGGCCGGAGTTGATCGGGCGATTTGATGCGGTGGTGAATTTCAAGAGCTTGACTCGGCCGGTGGTGGGTAAGATTTTTGATAATCTCGTGAGTGAGCTTAAAGAAGCAGTGCAGGCGCAGCAGATGACGCTGGTCATCACGCCGAGCACTAAGCGTTGTATCATAGACAACGGATTTGATGAGCAGCGCGGCGCGCGGGTGCTCAGGCAGACGATTCAGACGATGTTGGCTGATCCGCTCAGTGATGTCTTATTGTCTCGTCAGGCCCGTCCCGGTGCGGTCTTGACAGCGAGTACAAAAAATCGTGAGGTAGTGATCAATGTTCAGGCTGCGTAATTTCCTCGGTGTCGTGGTGTTTGTGGGGCTGGTGGCCGGCGGTAGCTGGCTGGTACTCAATCGCCAGCTAGTGCTGGATCATATCAGGGTCTGGCAGTATCAACCGAGCCAGGACATAGCAACATTGGCGCAACGGGCAACGATGACTGATAAGGCTAAATTTAGCTTTTATCTCGCCCAGCCGCGACTAGAAAACGCTACGCAGTTTAATCAAGATTGCCGTCGTGTCGAACAGGCCAGCCCGATCGTCGGCTGTTACGCCCACGCCAAAGAGACCATTCACATTTATAACGTGCAGAACGCGGAGCTAGACGGTATCAAAGAGGTAACGGCGGCGCACGAAATGCTGCACGTAGCCTGGTCGCGCTATTCGGCGGAGCAGCATCGGCGGCTGGGCGAGCTGCTAGAGGCGGCTTATACCAAGGTCAAGACCAAAAAGCTCGAAGAGCGGATGGCATATTATGAGCGTGCTCAGCCAGGTACGCGTGCCAATGAGCTGCATTCGATTTTGGGTACAGAGTTTGCCGATCTCGGGTCGGAGCTGGAGGCGCACTATGCCGAGTACTTTAGTAATCGAGCGGCGCTGTTAAAACTGCACGCTCAGTATAATCAGAAGTTCACCAGTGCCGAGGCCGAGGCTGACGCTCTCACGGCCAGTCTCGATAAGCGAAAGCGTGAAATTGAGCAGCTGACGACGTCGTACAGTGCACGCGTTAGTGCTTATAACCAAGATGTAGCGGCATTTAATCAGCGGGCGACGACGGGCGGTTTTCAGACGCAAGCTGAGTTTCAGGCTGAGCGAACCCGGCTGAGTCAGCGCGGTCTGGCGCTTCGTCGTGAGCGGCAGACTATTGAGGGTAAGGTCGATGCCTATAACACTGATGTGGAAAAATTAAACGCACTGGGGCGCAAGATTGATCAGCTCAATCAAAGCCTCGACAGTCAAAAGGCGGTCAAATGATGGCGCGAGCAAAATCGCAATTCATCTGCCAGCAGTGTGGCGCCAGCTATCCGAAATGGGTCGGCAAGTGCGACAATTGCGGCGAGTGGAATTCACTGGTTGAACAACTACCAGTTGATACTGGCGCCTCGGCGGTAGCCCGCAGTAGCGGTAAGGGTAAAGCGCTCGCTACGCTCAAGCTCAGCGAGACGGCCGCTGAAACTAAACAGGCGCGGTTGGCAACCGGCATCGCCGACCTCGACGCGGTGCTCGGCGGCGGCTTTTTGCCAGGCGGCGTAGTGCTGGTGGCGGGGCAGCCGGGAATTGGTAAAAGCACCCTGCTAGCACAAGTCGCGGCCTTTGTTGCTCGGCAGCAACCGGTACTATATGTCAGCGGCGAGGAGTCGGTGTCGCAGGTCAAGTTGCGGGCTGAGCGGTTGGGCGCGGTTGATTTAGAAAGCCTGCAGCTGGCGTCCAGTAACAGCGCCGAAGACATCGCCGCCTCCATTCAGACTGGCCAGTACAATCTGGTGATTGTCGATTCCATTCAGACGCTGTCGTTGGCGGAGATTAGTTCAGCGCCAGGCTCAGTCAGTCAAATCACCAACTCATCCAACGTCATCATTCGCGCTGCCAAGGCCGCCAACACTGCGGTGATTTTGGTCGGTCACGTCACTAAAGAAGGTTCAATTGCCGGGCCGAAAGTCCTGGAACATTTGGTTGACGTGGTGCTGAATTTTGAGGGCGATCGCTACGGCGGCTTCCGGGTGGTGCGGGCACAGAAAAATCGCTATGGCTCGACTAATGAGGCGGCAATTTTTGAGATGCATGAGGATGGCTTACGGATTGTAGCTAATCCGTCGGCGAGTTTGCTAGCTGAGCGGCAAAATCTCGACGGCTCAATCGTCCTGGCGACCATGGAAGGTGCGCGACCGCTGCTGGTGGAAATTCAGGCGTTGGTTAATCCGACGAATTTCGGTTATCCCAAACGCGCGGCCAGCGGTTTTGATCTCAACCGCTTGAACTTGTTGGTGGCGGTGCTGGAAAAGCGCACCAAACTCAATCTCTCCGACAAAGATATTTACATCAATGTGGTCGGCGGCTTGAAGCTCAGCGATCCAGCGGCGGACTTGGCGGTCGCCATGGCCATCGCCTCAGCTTCAGCTGGTCGCAAGCTCAGCGACGAAGCGGTGGTGTTTGGCGAAGTCGGTTTGGGCGGCGAAGTGCGCTCGGCTCAAGGCTGGCACGCCCGCGTCAAAGAGGCCAAGAGGCTCGGTTTCACTTATGCCATTGCGCCAAAAACCCACAAGGACGCATTCGTACGTGGCGTCGGTGATTTACGCCAGGCACTGATTGATTATTTACAATAACATTATCATTATTATAAAAGGAAATTAATATGGAAAAAACAATTGAACTTATCATCATTATCATGCTGCTGGCTATCATGGCGGAAATATATCTACTGGTCAAGCCGCGGCGGCACGCAGGCAGCGGTACGCAAAAGCCAATTTTGGTTGACACCTCGGTGCTGATGGACGGCCGGGTGGTTGATTTGGCAAAGACTGGGTTCTTACTGGGGCAGATTATCGTGCCGCGCAGTGTGCTGATCGAACTGCAACTACTGGCTGACGGCGCTGATCACGCCAAGCGCGAACGTGCTCGCTTTGGCATGGACGCCATGAAAGAACTCAAAGATGTGTTGGGTGGCTCGTTCGCGTTGCTTGACGATGCGACGCGCATTCCTGAGGGTGTTGATAACCGGCTGTTGCAACTTGCCAAGGAAATGAACGCTGCTATTTTGACACTGGATTACAACCTGAACAAGGTGGCGCAAGTCGAAGGAATTCAGATCCTCAATATCAATGAGCTAGCCAAGAGTTTGCGGATGAGCTATCTGCCTGGCGATGAGCTGGTGCTTGAATTGACGCAAAAAGGTCAGGATTCTCATCAGGCCGTCGGCTACTTGCATGACGGCACCATGGTGGTCGTTGAACAGGCGAAGAAGTTCCTAGGCCAGAAAAAGCGCATTGAAATCATTCGTAGCCTACAAACTGACGCTGGCAAGATGATGTTTGCGAAGGTTTGCGCCGAGCCAAAAGAAGCAAAAGAAGCGGCGCAACAGTCACCAGTTCAAGCTGCCCCCAAACAACCCAAGCAGCGCTCCACTGGTCGTCGGCCGCAAACCAGCAAGGCAGCGAAACCTGATGTCCCACGCGCCGCAGCTCAAAGTCACCGTTCGACTCGCCCCAAGACCCAGGCGCAGCGTGAGGCTGACTTGATCCGGATGGTTAATGAGCAATAGGCGCTAAGACTAAGAAGAAGTAAAAACCAGACTAAAGCGGTCTGGTTTTTATGTGTCACAGGGGAAGGGGCGTGAGTTAGTCGGAGCTTGAGCCACTGCCTACCGAGAAGCTACCGCTGTCTGATGCAGTATAGTAGCCTTCGTCGCGGGCGATCGCCTGAATGGTGTGCCGACCTGGGCTACTGACCCTGATATCGACCGAAACGCTGCCACCACTACCGGAGATCGACTCGCTTTTGACGCTGCGACCATCAACGAGGATGTCAATTGAGGTGAGCGGGAATGTGCCGTTGGTGGCGCGGGCGGTGATGGTGCGGCTGGAGCCAGAGCCAGAAAGCGATAGGCTAACACTTGGCTTGGCGTCGTCACACTTGTGCTTATCATCATCGGCGTTGGCGTCGTAACCCTCGGGTGCTGAGTACGATGGTTTTTTGGTGAGAGGGTCGATGGTTTTGGTGACTTCAATTTCCTCGATGGCGTCGGCTGGCGTACAATTTGTCGCCTTTTTCTTGGAGACACGGTCAAACTTAATCTTTTCAGTAGTCTCGCCCTGTTTTTTATTCCACCACGATGGATAGAGCTCTTTGCCTTGCTGTTGGATACCATTTGGTCGCTTGAACCAATCATTTGGCTTCCATTTGCCCTGTTTGGCATAGACTTCGTTGTGAGCAAATGACATGACGTTACGCACCACCGGCATACCAAAGGCCGAGTTCGGGGTGTTGATGGTACTGGTGTCGGAATTACCGAGCCACATACCCATGACCAGCGCCGGGCTATAGTTAACGATCCAGACATCCTTGGCGTGGCCGTTTTTGTCGGTAGTACCGGTCTTGGCGGCGGTTCTAACACCAGGCACATTCATCGCGCCATAACCGTGCAGGTCGCGCGCCGCGTCCGCGTCACCCAAGATGTCATTGATGATGTAGGCGACTTGCGGGTCGGTTGCCTGTTTGCTCTCGTCTTTCCATTTCTTTAGCGTATCGCCCTGGCTGTTGGTTACCTCGAGGACGTTGGTGCTTGGTTTGGCGACACCCATGCGGGCAAAGGTACCATAAGCATTCACTAACTCGGTCTGCTTCGTACCGCAGGCGCCAATGGCTGCTGACAAGCCGTAGCCGCCGGCCGCTTCTTCTTGTTGGCAATAATTGGTATTGCCCATGTTGTGAATATAGTCAACAGTTGGTTTTGGCGAGCCGTTGCCTGCGATATACATTGCCTTGACCGCTGGGATATTACGGGAAAGCGCTAGCGAGCGGCGAATAGAAATACTTCCCATAAATCGTCGATCCCAGTTGTTCAGCTTGGCGCCATAAATCTTGTCAATGTTCTCGTCGCTGAGGATTGAGCCCGAACCATAATTTTGCTGATTACTGCCGCGATTCTCAAACAGTTTGGCATAGTCGAAAGCCTTGATGGTTGAGCCCGGCTGGATAAAGGCGGTAGCGGCATTATCCTGCCCAAAGCCAGCATAATTGAAATCACGACTACCAGCGAGGGCGACAATCTGTCCAGTCTGTACATCTTCAACGGTTGCTGCACCGTTACTGATGCTCACGCGGCCCGGGCGACCTGAGTCGAAGAAAGCTTTCATCTCTGTCTCGAGTTTTTCTTGGATCTTCCAGTCCAGTGTCGTCTTGACGGTTAGTCCACCGCGGCCAACGACCGCCTTGCCAAGTTCACGCTCCAGTTGATTGCGCACCATGAGCACGAAATGCGGTGCCTTGAGGCCGGCTAGCTGTTCGGTTTCGGGCTTGATCTTGTCAAGAATTGGATACTGCTTGGCCTCTTTGGCCTGCGCTTCGGTGATATAGCCTTGTTCCAGCATGTAGTCTAGTGTTGTATGCTGGCGTGACAGGAGCATCTTGCGCCCAGTGATGTTGTACGGATTAAATGTACTCGGGTTTTGCGGAATTGAAGCCAGCAGGGCTGCTTCGGCCAAGGTGAGATCCTTGGCGGATTTACCAAAGTACGTCTGAGCGGCCGACTCTGCGCCGTTACGCCGACCGCCATATGGCGCTTGGTTGAGGTAGAGCGCGAGAATCTGATCCTTGTTGTACATGCGTTCAACTTCAATTGCCAGGATAATTTCCTTGATTTTGCGTGGAATACCGCTGAGGCCGCGTTTGTCGGCATCCTCGGCAAAGAAAACTTGCTTGACGAGCTGTTGTGTCAACGTCGAGCCACCCTGAACTTGTCGACCTGATGCTGTACTAAACATAGCGCGAGTCAGGCCACTAATACTGATACCGTGATGCTTATAGAAATCACGATCCTCAATGGCAATGGTTGCTTTCTTGAGGTAATCACTAATCTTGTCGGCCTCGACCACCAGCTTATAATTATCGGTACCCTTATCTTCCCACAGGAGCTCGCCATTGCGGTCATAATACTTGGTGACCGTTGTCTGGACACGCTTGGCGAGTTCGCCCGGGCGGATCTTGTCGAGATCTTTGCGGAAGTAGGCAAACAGACCGCCGATCAGGATAATCATTGCAACAATGGCGACGCCAAGGATCTTGAGCGCCATCAAGCCGCCGCGCTTGGAGAACCAATAGCGAAAGACGCGCTTGGGGTGGAGGCGGTAAAAGAACCGCTTGACGGGGTGCTTTGGTAAACTCGCCAGATACTCTGCTTTTTCGCGGGAGCGCTTATCCTTCTTGAGCCGACGCTTATTCGCCAAGTTTGCATAGACACTCAGCCGTTTTGCCGGCTTTGGATGCGGACGTGACGGCGCTGATTTTGCGCTGGCGTCCGACTGCTTATCTGAGGGTTTCTTGTTCACACTATCATTATATCACGCCTATGTTTCGCTTCAATCATAAAATTGCTATACTATTATCCAGAAAAGGAGGAATATGCAATTATCAGAGGAGCTAAAGTGGCGCGGGTTTTGGAATCAAGCGACATTCACCGATGATGAGCGTATTGATTCGGGAAATTTTACGCTCTATTTGGGGACAGACCCGTCGGCTGACAGTTTGCATGTCGGGCATCTGGCGGTCTATATGATGGTGCGGCATTTTTTGGAGCGCGGTCACAGGGTGTTTTTGCTGGTTGGTGGCGGCACGGGCATGATTGGTGATATGCGCGACACCGAGGAGCGGAGCCTGCTTTCATATGCGGAAATTGAGCACAACAAGCGAGCCTTGAAGGCACAAGTGTCACAAATTTTTGCGGGACGCGATTTTACCTTGGTGGACAATGCGGATTGGCTGGGCAATTTGGAACTACTACCGTTCCTCCGCGACATTGGCAAGAATTTTAACATGGCAGAGTTAACGACGCGGGAATTTTTTAAGGCGCGTATCGCTAATGGCAAGGGGCTGAGTTTTGCGGAGTTTACCTACACCTTGCTGCAGGGCTATGATTTCTGGCATTTGTTCAAACACCACGGTGTCAATTTACAAATCGGCGGTTCTGATCAGTGGGGTAATTTGGTTTCAGGTGTGGAATTGATTCGTAAAAAAGAAAATGCCGAAGTTTACGCCATGACCGCGCCGCTGCTCATCAACAAATCAACTGGGCGCAAGTTTGGCAAGTCCGAAGGTGGTGCCGTGTGGCTGAATGAAACCAAAACCAGCGTCTACAAATTCTATCAATTTTGGCTGAACGTTGATGACGAAAGCGCCATCGAGTATATGAAGATCTTCACCATGCTTGATCGTGACACCATTGAGGCCATCGCCGAAAACCACGCCGTCAATCCAGGTGCGCGCTCAGCCCAAAAAGTCTTGGCGCGCGAAGTTACCGACATCGTCCACGGTGTTAATCGGCGCGAATCAGTGGAGCGGGTGACGGAAGTATTGTTTGGCGGCGGCGATTTTCGGCAACTGTCGGACGATGATTTGGACACCCTGGCCAAAGAAATTCCACGTGTTGATGTCGGCGTCGGCGTGATTGAAGCGTTGGTGGTCTCTGGTGCGGTCAGTTCTAACGGCGAGGCCAGACGCCTGCTCAAATCTGGCGCCATCAGCCTTAACGGCGAAAAACTGGCTAATGACCGAGCCATCAACAATCAATCTTTGTTGAAAAAAGGTAAAAATACGTTTATTCTAGTTGCAGAAAATATGGAAGGAGAGGAATAATGAAAAAAATTATCGGGTTTGATTTGGATGACACGCTAGCTATTACCAAGTCACCAATTAGCGATCGGATGGCAGATATCCTTGGTCGGTTGCTTGAAAACTATGAGATGTGTGTCATCACGGGCGGCACATTCCACCAGATCAAAAAGCAAGTGATTGACCGACTTGATGTTCAGCCCGAACTACTCCAAAAATTCCACGCAATGCCGACGTGTGGCACGAGGTATTATCGATTTGATGCTGCTGATGATGAATGGAAGATGCAGTACGCGAATGATTTATCTGATGAACAAAAAGCTCAGATAACTACGGCGCTGGAGGAGGTTGCTCGAGAGATGGGCATTTGGTGTGATAATCCTGCGGGTGAAATTATTGAGGATCGCCACAGTCAAATTACTATGTCGGCACTGGGTCAGCAGGCGACTCCAGAAGATAAGTATGCCTGGGCGGAAAAGTATAAAGATATTCGCCCGGTATATCGCGACAAGGTGGCGGAGAAATTGCCTGGTTTGGAGGTGAGGATTGGCGGTACGACCAGCACTGATATTACGCTGCCAGGAATTGATAAAGCCTACGGTATTGGTAAGCTGCTTGAGCTGAACGGCTGGTCAAAGGAAGAAGCACTATTCTTTGGTGACAAGCTACAGGAAGGCGGTAATGATTTTCCAGTTAAGCAAATGGGCGTTGACTCGATTGAGGTGAAGGGCTGGGAAGACACCGCCTACGCGCTGGAAGGTATCAACGCCGTTTCGTAGATGAGGCTAACAACTCCACTGGAACACCTCAAAGGCGTCGGTCCCAAAACCGCCCAGGCGCTGGCGGCGGCGGGTCTAGAGACGGTGGCGGATGCCCTAGATTTTTTGCCGCGGGCGTACGATGATTATTCGGCGGCGGTCAATATCGCTGATCTTCAGCCAGGCAAGGTGACGGTGCGGGCGCGCTGCGAGTCGATTTCCACGCGGATTGCTCGCCGGGGTCTGAGGATCACCACGGCGGTGCTAGCGGATGATTCTGGCAAGGTCAAGGCCGTTTGGTTCAATCAGCCCTACCGCGAATCGCAGCTGAGATCCGACGCCGAATTCATGTTCTCTGGTCAATTTGGTATGCAATATAACAGCTATCAGATCAGCAATCCGTCGGTCGAGCTCGCCAAGTCAACTGATACATCCGACGTCCACCATACGTTGGGCATTCATCCGGTCTATAAATCCATCAAAAATCTCCGCCCAAAAACTGTGCAGGATTTGCTGAAGAATCTGCGCCCCATCATGGAGTTTTTGCCCGAGACGCTGCCGGAGCACATTGTCCAGCGGCAAAAACTAGTCAGCTGCGCGGAAGCTATCAAGTCTCTCCACGCGCCGAAAAACCATGAGGAAATTGCCCGCGGTCGTGAGCGCTTGGCCTTTGAAGAATTGTTTGAAATGATCTTGGCGGCGCAGTTGAATAAGCAGGAACAAACCAAATTGACTGGTTGGCGTATCCCGTTCAATCAGCCGGTCGTTAAGCAATTTGTTGAGAAATTGCCATTTCCCTTGACTAACGCGCAGCGCCGCGCCGCCTGGCAGATTTTGCAAGATTTGGAGTCCGAACATCCGATGAACCGCTTGTTACAGGGCGACGTTGGCTCGGGTAAAACGGTGGTCGCTGGGTTGGTGGCGGCGGAGGTGGCGCAGGCTGGTTTTCAGACGGCCATCATGGCACCGACGGAGATTTTGGCGACTCAGCATGCTAAGACGCTGGATGAATTATTGGCGCCGTTCGGCGTGTCGGTGGCGCTGCTAACGGGATATGTCAAGGGCGCTCAGCGGCGGCATCTGCTGGATAATTTAGCCAACGGCCATATCAACGTGGTGGTTGGCACGCACGCGCTGATTCAGGAAAAAGTGGCGTACCATAAACTGGGGTTTGTGGTGATCGACGAGCAGCATCGGTTCGGTGTCAAGCAGCGGCAGGCGTTGCTGCAAAAGTCAGACTACATGCCGCACCTGCTCAGCATGACCGCCACGCCGATTCCGCGGAGTTTGGCGTTGACCTTGTATGGCGAGCTGGACATCTCGATTTTGGACGAGCTGCCGGCCGGCCGTCAGCCGATTGTAACAAAAATTTGGTCGCCAGCTTCAGCGCCGAAGCTCTACGAAGCGATTGACCATGAGCTATCTCAGGGTCGCCAAGCCTACGTCATTTGTCCGTTGATTGATGATAATCCTGACAATGACAAAAAATCGGTCGAGGCGGAATATCACAAATTGGCAAAAACGATTTTTCATCATCGTCGCCTTGGGTTATTACACGGTAAATTGCCGCCAGAGGAGAAAGCAGTGGTCATGCAGCGGTTTGCGGACGGTGACATTGACATGTTGGTGAGTACCACGGTGGTGGAAGTCGGTGTTAATGTGCCGAATGCCACGGTCATGCTTATCGAAAATGCCGATCATTTTGGGCTCAGCCAGCTTCATCAGCTACGCGGGCGGGTTGGACGTGGCGAGCACCAGAGCTTTTGTCATCTGATGATGTCGGGTCATGATAAACCGAGTCAGCGCCTCAGGGAAATTGAGAAATCCCAAAATGGCTTTTACCTGGCGGAAGTTGATTTGAAACTACGCGGTCCTGGCGAGATTTACGGGCGAGCGCAGCATGGCACGCTCAACCTAAAAATTGCCTCGCTGAGCGATACGCCGCTGATTGCCCGTGCGCAAACGGAGGCCGAGCGCTTTGTCAAAGAGGGGCAGGATTTGCTACAATATAACCATCTGGCGCGTGCCGTCAGTCGCTATCAGCGATTAACCACGCTAAATTAGTGAGATAAGTATGTATTCAGGAACCACATTTCACACCAAATCAGGCAATCTGATGGGTGTTCATCAAAAAATTGATCGGGTCGCGCGGCGACACATCGTGCAGCTGTTGCCGTCATGGTGCAACTTTCCGTCGAGCAAGGAGATTTTGCACTTCGAGGGTAATAATGGCCCCGATGGTATCAAGCGGAAAAGTCCGGCCGTTGATGAGCCGTGGCACTTCATTGACCCGCATGATCCGAATGATGTGGCGCTCCTCGAGATGATTGATCAACACATTACTAATCTGGCAGCGGCGCTCAGTGCTGATAACTGTGAGCGAGCGGCGTTTGAGGCGGCGTGGATGGCGCACGCGATCACTGATGGCTTGACGCCACCGCATCATTTTCCGCTGGAGGAAAAATTGGCCCAGCTGCGCGGTGAGGGTATGGAGACCCGTAATTCGCTGATCAAAAAGAGCCTCATACCGGGCGAAACGGTGCTAAAAGCCCTGCGCAATAACTGGGAATTTTGGGGCGCAAAGGGCGTGATGACTATGCATCTGGCGTTTGAGGCGGGTGTTGCTAGTGTGGTGGCCTATCAACGATTTGCCACTGGCCTGCCGCAGCAGCGCGACATTGAGGAGGTGCGCCGAGCGGGCTTTCGGGCGTTTTATCTCGGCTGCGTTCATGAGGTGGCGGATATGGCTATGTATGAAAAGTTCGCCAAGACTGGCTGGACGACGGAACTAGCGCGGCAGACCAACCGTCAACTGATGCCGCTGATCATTCGTGCGGTGGTGTTGGGTTGGCTGAGCGCAGTGTGGCTGGCTGAGGAACAGCGTGCGCGTTAAGCTCATCGCTGGTAAATTTGGTGGGCGGTTTATCCAGGCGCCGCCAGGCTCGACGACGCATCCCATGGGCGAGCGAGTGCGCTTAGCCATGTTTAATTCACTAGGCGAAACAGTCCGCGGTGCGCGGGTGCTGGATGCTTTTGCGGGCTCTGGCGCTATTGGTTTGGAGGCACTCAGCCGCGGCGCCGAGTCGGTGGTTTTCGTGGAGCGAGACCGCGTCGCCCAGCGTGTGATTGCTGAAAATATTAGCACCGTGGGCGCCAGTGAAAACTCTATTGTAATAAAAACAACGGTAGCAAATTGGCTAGAAAGCATGAGCGTAACAGAGGAGTTTAATATTATTTTTGTCGATCCACCGTACCACAACCCGCAGTTTTCCACAGTCTCACGACTGATGGGACTTCTCAAACCGGGTGGACATATGGTATTATCACACTCAGGAATAGGTGAGGTGCCAATTCAGAACGGAATTGTTGTGGTGGACAATCGTAGTTATGGGGGTGCGCACCTCACTTACTTCCGTAAGGAGATAAGTGACTAACACCAGTGAGGTGATGATGGAGAAGCAGCGAGACAGCCACAATCACTCAGCTCTTCGCCCCGAGCCTCTACCTATGTGGACGAAAATAGCGGACGTAGCGATGCGGCCGCTGATGTTTATGTTGGGCGGTTTTCGCCGAGACAGTATACAGGAGACACATCCGTGGCACTGCCGGCGTGATATTGATCCGTCGCTGATAGATCCAGCGCTGACGGTGACGACGAATGGCGAGACAGACGAACTACTACCGGGCCGCTTTTCATTTCTGTTTCATGCGCCAGGGCTCGTTGGCTGGCGGCATTATTCCGTGTTGCGGGCTGAGCCGCCATTCCATATTGGCTGGGTAGTGCGTGAACGCGAGAGTGGTTAGGTAAAGCAATCAATAGTCCATCGTCTGCCAATCGATGATCAATACGTGCGAATGTTGAGTGGTCCAGCGCACCTAGAGACAGAGTTTTTTGCGGTACATCCTGACGGAACGCAGATCGGACTGGAGATTATGGACACCGGTATGCTCGGTGATAATAACTATCCAAAGGTGCGCTTATTATAAGAAGGAGATAAGTGAATATGGGGTGCTGCAGCCTCAGTTTGAGGGTAGTGGTGATGAGCTTGATAAGTTGCTATTCTATATCGGCTGGGTGTCGGTAGCCGGTAAGGCTGAGTTAAATGATCGGCCAATTGAGGGGGCGGTACGAGTGCTGCGTGGTCCTGATCCAACAGCGTTCTTTGCGGTCAATGGCTTGGGTCAGCAGTTGAGGTTGAAGTGTATCGGTGCAGGGCGGCTCGGCCCAAATGGACTTAATAGATATATTGCGGCGTGGGCGCAGCTATATTAGCAGGGGATTGTTGGCGGGGTGACAGGTCTAGCCTTGGTGAAAGCACGGTAATTAACTGATTAGTTTGTCAATCGCCTTGGCAACCTCGGCATCGGTAAAGTTGATAGTCGACTTTTTCTTGATGAACAGTCTCAAGCTACGAATAACATCGGGTGACTTGATAGCCTTTCTCATGTTGTCTTCGGTTAGCGCATCAAAACGCTTCCAGTATTTATCCAAATCACCTCTTAGCACAGATTTCTTGGTGAGGTTCACTAGGTGCTTTGCTGCAGTTCTAATTGTTGATAAATTGGTTAAATCATAGGCAAAAATACGCTGTGAGCGAATCGGCTTTTCAAAGATAACACGGTGAAGCTCGACGCAGCGACCATTAGTTAAGATCACCCAGTCAACGCCTTCGTTTGAGGCATAGTCAACAGCCTGTTTGAGGTGGCGCTCATTGAGGTCAATAGAGGTGGCCTTTGCTTCAACAATAAAATGAATTTTCTTATTTAACTGCACAACGTAGTCAACATATGTACCACGAATCATATGTTCTGTTTTAATCTCGTCAATGAGAGTATATCCAAGCACCATACTGAGCAGGCTATTGACCATCAGGCGTGCCGTTGACTCATCAGCATTGAGGTTTTCTTTCTTTGTTAAATATTTTTTACGATACTCACGTAAAGCCTTCTCACAAGCTTTTTCCTGGAAGTCTGTAGCCATAGTTACCCTTCGTTATTAACTAAACTTGCAGATATTGTAGAACAGTATACTCAAACTGTAAAGACATAAGCAATAGCTACTACCCATTATTCTGTGGCAATAATAAAACCCCACAATATTTCTGAATTGTTAGCTGCTGATTATTGTCGATGGTAGAGCAATAGGGGTGGGTTGAGGCGATGATCTCGGTATGTTCTGGGATAAAAAAATGTTGTGGTGCATCAGCGAAGTTAATATAAATATAAGCCCGCTCATCATCCAGCTCTCGTTTGATACCGAGCACGAACCCATTACCGGTGTTAATCACTTCGAGCGTGCCGTGCTGCAATACTGGCATACTCCGCCGCAGGTGAAGCAGCCGTCGGTGCAGGTGCAGGAGTGAGTCAGGGTGCATGGCCTGCGTCAGGACATTGGTTCTTATCGCGTTGGTGTGAACGGGCAGCCACGGCTGTACGCTTGAGAATCCAGCGAACCGCGTATCGTCCCATTGCATCGGCGTACGCTCCAGGTCGCGGCTGTCGATGATAGAATGAGCAGGGCTAAAATTATCCTGAATGTCATCAGCGGTCAGCTCGCCATTGGTCATACCAATTTCATCACCATAATACATCACGCTGACGCCCGGCGTGAGCAGGTTGAGAAAGTGCAAGGCTCGCGCTCGCTCCGCCCCGAGCCGCGAGGCAATGCGCGGCTGATCGTGATTGCCGACGCAGAAAAATGGCTTGGCTGAATCTGCCGCCTGCAGATAATTCTCAATCTTCTGTCCAGTGTGTTCCGCGTGCCACTCGTCCTGACGATACTCCATAAAGAATGCCGACGCCTTCGGATGAGCCGTCAGTACCTTGTGATACTGCTGGTAAATATCGCCCAACTTCTCGTCCGGATAAAATTCAAACACCATCTGCTTATCGTCATATTCATCACAAACCGCCGCCAGCTCACGCAGGTATTCTTGAAAATACGGCCCCATTTTACAGTGGTCGTGGATAAACGCGCCGTAAGCTTCAGGATTGCCGTGAAAATCAGGATTCACAGTGTCATCACGCAGCTCTGGGTCTTTCGAAATGCCCCAAATCGCGTCAACCCGCATACCGTCCACGCCCATATCAAACCAAAATCGCACCACGTTTTTTATCTCGTTCCGAACCGCAGGATTATCCCAATTCAAATCCGGCTGTGTCTTCAGGAATGAATGGAGATAAAATTGACCGGTTTGCTCATCAAACTCCCACGAACTACCGCCCGACAGACTTCGCCAATTGTTCGGCTCATTGCCGTCCCGCCCGTCACGCCAGACGTAATAGTTACGCTTAGGATTGTCGCGCGATGACCGCGCTTCCTGAAACCACGGATGCTGATCAGACGTGTGGCAGGGAACGAGGTCGATCATGACTTTGATGTCCAGGGTGTGGGCTTTTTCTAGTAATTTTTGAAAATCCTCTAGCCCGCCAAATGTCGGATCGATCGCTCGGTAGTCAGCAATATCATAGCCAAAGTCGATCAGCGGCGAGACGAAAAACGGCGAAATCCAAATCGCGTCAACGCCCAGCCACGCCAAATAATCCAGCTTTTCGGTAATGCCATTCAAATCGCCAATTCCATCGCCATTAGTATCCCGGAAACTACGCGGATAAATCTGATACAGAGAAGCGACATCGTGCCAAGTCTTCATAGTTTAAGTATAAGCGAGATGGGGGATTTGGGCAAATGAAACAGTATAAACTCAAGTTTACTCTTTGCAACATTATAAAAAGCCGCCCGTTCGGGCGACCAAATCTCAGGAAGTTCCATTGTGGTGCGGGTAAGGAGACTCTAACTCCTGGCCTCTTCCATGGCAAGGAAGCGCTCTAACAACTGAGCTATACCCGCATGTGGTTCACGGTTTATTGTAACAAAGCCGCAAATAAAATGCAATGTTTGGTGGCTCCTCCCAGACTCGAACTGGGGACACAAGGCTCTTCAGGCCTCTGCTCTACCAACTGAGCTAAAGAGCCACAAACTTGCTATTTCATTGTACTAAAGTTACCGTTATCTGGCAAGTCGCTATTTCCGCACATAGTGTGCTACATAATCAACTTCGATATCAGCTACTGCTGGCGTGAGTGGATTAGGCACGCTACCATCAACGGTTTCGGTATGTTTATTAATGCCGTTTGGATCCATTGCTCCAGCCTGCACACCGAGGAACATCTGTTTGTCGGTCACATCTGGGTGATTAATGCGGCCCCATTCTTTGCCATCCAAGGTGAAAATCATATAATCTTTCTCAACGATAACACCGTAGGTGTGCCAGCCATGCATGTCGTGATTATCAAGGAATGCTTGCTTTTGCTTGTTATCCGGATCCCAGTGGTACGTTGCCTCAATGCGAGGACCATTGACGCGTCCTTCGGCAAAGTCAACTTCTGGTGGCCAGCCCTCGTCCTTTGGCCAGAGAAGGAATGCATAACCAACGCCTTTGGCTTTCGGGAATTTGGCACGAATTTCCCAGCGACCACGTGAAGCGGTAAATACATCGCCCGAGCCGGCGCCGCCAGTGCTCCACTGGCCGTTCTCGTGCTGAGTACGAATGACCAATTTACCGTCTTGAGTAAACGAATTACGCTGCGACATCACGCCCATGCAGCCGTGGCCAACCGCCGGATCACCCCAGCCGTACTGTACCCACTTAGTTTGCTTGATCGACGAATCAAAGCCTTCAAAGTAATCAATCTGCCAACCATCAATTGCTGCCTGATTCTGGTCATGGTTTGCGTGGTTTGCTGAGTCACCGGACTTGACCGGTTGTGGTTGACTTGGGGAGCCGGAATTTTTATTGCCCGAATTATTGTTTGACGAGTTGTTGCGTGGGGATTGGTTAGCTCGCTGAGTCGAATCTTGAGAGCCACGTTGGCGTTCAGGTTGCTGTTTTACTGCTTGGGCTTGGTCGTGATTGTGACGCATGGTCTGCGTTACCCAATTGTGTCCGGCTGGTGTTGGTTTATTGTCGGTATTTTGGTTAGATTTGCTTGGTTGCTGATTATCGCTCGTAGAGTTGGTGTCGGCGAGGGGGCGATTGCCAGTATTGAGCGAGCCAGTCGGTGACCCAGTTCGATCGGCATACTTTGTCGCTTGGGGCGGGGCGTTATTTACCTGCGACAAGAAGTGCAGTGCGCCAAGCGACAAGCCGCCGATAACGATAAGAGTTGCTATGCTAGTTGTAACCAGTTTTCGCTTCGTCATGTGTCTATTATAGCGCACTAACATTATATGTCAAACTTTTAGCGTAAGCGTCAAGAAAATGCTGCAATACTCTAGTAGTTTGGCGGAGAATCAGGTATAATATTCTCGTCGCGGGTGTCGTATAACGGCTATTATGTGACCTTCCCAAGGTTGAGACGGGAGTTCGACTCTCCCCATCCGCACCACGTCGATGAAGGATTGTTTGCCTGATCACGATACTGTATAAAATTATTCGTTTCAAAAAACGTCCAAAGGAGTTATATCATGCAAAAAAACGAAAAGATCCTCAAACGGCAATCGACTAAAATCTTCTTTGACAATGACGATACCGATTTCTTTTTCAACTGGATGCTCGGCGTGGCGGAACTGTTCGGTATGTCGCATGGAGAGTTGTTTTATCTGGCGCATAAGATCGGGCGTGACGGGAAACCGAGTAAGTGGCGAGCCTGTTTTACGGACCATGCCGATTATCTCGTTCGCTTGGCAAAGGCAGCCACCGGTGAACAAATGGCCGCCGACTGCTATTTTGGTGCAACCTATGCCTATCGGGCAGTACTGCAGTTCATTGATCCGTTTTCTCCGGAATATCCGAAGCTTGTTTGCGCTATGGAAAACGCTTTCGCCGGTGCGGTCAGGGCGATAAATATACCGATCAAACCTGTGCGCGTTCCGTATCAAACTGGCTATTTACCCGTCTATTATCTTTACTGCGACAATAACCGTCCAACCGTGGTCATGGTCGGCGGCGGTGATACGTACCGGGAGGATTTGTTCTATTTTGCCGGCTGGCCGGGATGGCGGCGGAACTATAATGTACTGATGGTCGATTTACCCGGTCAAGGCTCTAATCCCGCCAGAGGTCTCACTTTTACCGTCGACGCCGGCGAGCCGATTGCCGCGTGCCTTGACTGGCTGCAAACCGAAAATCCCGACGCGCGTCACATTGTGCTATACGGCGTTAGCGGCGGCGGGTATTTTACTGCTCAAGCGGCCGCAAAAGACGCGAGGATTAGCGCATGGATTGCCAGCACGCCTATTTTTGACGTGGCAGAACTGTTCCGCCGTGAGTTCGGCGCAGCGCTCAAAGCGCCCGGCTGGCTGATGAATCTCGCCTTAAAATTAGCGGGGAACATCAATGAAGCCGCCGATATCAATTTGAAAAAATACGCTTGGCAGTTCGGCACGAGCGACTTCCGCTCGGCGATCGATGAAGTTTTCGAACAGGCAAAGGTTGTTGACCACCAAGCTATTACTTGTCCGTCGCTGTTTCTCATGGGGGAAAGCGAAGGTGCTGAACTCCAGCGGCAAACGCGATGTCTCTACGATGAATTTATCCGGCGCGAACTTGATACGACGCTGCATGAGTTCGATTCGCAAAGCGGCGCCGACGCTCATTGTCAGCTGAATAATTTACGTTTGGCGCATAGCGTAGTCTTTGATTGGCTGGACAGTCGGCTGGTTGATTAACAAGGTTTTCGGACTGAAGGGTTGCGCTGCGGAGCCCAGTAGGTTATTTATAAAGATTGGCGCTAATCCCATCGCTCCACCGCGATCGTGCACTGCGCCATCAACGCCACTGCCGCGCCGAGAGCCGCGAGGGTTGGTAGCAGCAGTACGCCAACGACGCCGGCAGTGACGGGGAATTCCATGATACTTTCGCCCTTTTCGTTTTTGATGATGACGCGGCGGACGTTACCTTCTTTGATGAGTTGTTTGACCTTCTTGACAACTTGATCGCTGTTGACACTAAATTCTTCGGTATAGTTTTGTTTACTCATAATTGCTCTCCTTACGTTTTACTGCTCTTAGATAGTTTATTTATGATGACTTAGCTTTTTTGGGCTATATCTAGTATCTTGCGCCACAACTTTCGTGATTTATTAAGACTTGCTTGTAATGCGGTCTTATCTTCGGTTGAACCAAACTCTAACATATTTGTAATATTATGACACTGCCAAGCCATTATTTTCAAGTAGCGATAGCCACTTTGAATACATAGTCTGCTGATCGTGTATATCTATCGTACCACCTCACCACCTCACCACCTCTGCAACATCTCAACAGGCGTCCGCAGCTGTATGTCTAAGTGTATCCTTTCGTTGCTCGACCAGCCCCCGAAATGTCGCGACCGCCTCGTGCAACGAAGAAGCCAGGCAATCGCTGAACTTGGCAGAATAATGATTTAAGCGGCGCCCTTATCACTTTGAAGCGAGAAACTCATCGAGCGTATTTTCGACTTCCATCCACCTAGGACTCAGCCACATCACGTGCGATTCGGTATTATTGATGGAAAGTACGGCGTGCTTGATCTGCTTCGCGGTGTGAAGCGGATGGTCGAGCGGAACCGAACCATCATACTTACTATGCAGTATAAGCGTCGGTTGTGTGATAGTTTCGGGATTACCCTTCATCAAACGCCGACTAATGTCATTCATGAACCCACTGCCAGAGCGAAATTGCATAAACATCGACGCGATTGCATCGATAGACGACGGCGGGTAGCTAGCAAGCACGTCACGCGCGTCCAATGTCGTGAGTTGTTGAAACAAATAACTGACTATTTTTCGCGACCATCTGCGGAGCAGCCAGCGCATCACTGCCCACGTTACATGTTCGAGCACAGGATTAAACGCGATACGGGCTGCCATACGAGTACTTTGACTAGGCCATTTCTTGAAACTCACCGCGCTCATCAGGACGAGTTTATCAACGCTGTCGGGGTGAAGCTCGGCGAACCGCATCGCCGCTCTGCCGCCAGCCGATATGCCGACCAGGATGACACGCTCAATCCCGAGCTGCTCTAGCAACTCGTTTGTCGCCTGTTCGAATTCGCCATAGGTTTCGCTAAGCGCTGTATCTGTCCCACCATAGCCGGGTCGGCTGACGCTGAGGATTGAATAGTCGCGACTAACGAAGTAATCCTCACCCGTACGCATGGCGGCAGTCGTGTGACCGCCGTTCAAAATGAGAACCGTTAACGAGCCGTGCATGTCATGTCGATATTCGATCGTACCGCGGGACGTTTGAAGCAGCTCCATCATGTGCAATCAACCGTGCGAGGCGTGCTATTTCTTACCGCCGCGAATCGCATCAATCAGTTCAATCGGGAAGAGCATCATTGTCTTTTGTGATGGTTCGGTGGAGATGCGCTCCAGTGTATTCAAGGTGCGCAGGTTAATCGCGCCTTGGGTTTTTGCCAGGATCTCTGCTGCCTGCGCCAGCGTTTCAGCAGCAGCTTTTTCGCCGTCGGCGTTGATGATGTTAGCGCGGCGTTCGCGCTCGGCTTCGGCTTGCTTGGCCATGGCGCGCTTCATGTCGCCAGGCAATTCAATATTCTGAATCTTAACATTCTCGACATCGATACCCCATTTATCCGTCTCGGCATCAACAATTTCCTTGATCTGCTGTGAAATCTCCTCGCGCTTGGCAAGCAAATCATCCATATCGACATTACCGGTGACATCGCGCAGGGCAGCTTGGGCAAACTGGCTGGTGGCATAAATATAATTGGTCGTCTCCAGTACCGCTTTTGGGGCGTTAATTACTCGGAAATAAACTACCGCGTCAACGCCGACAGTGACGTTGTCTTTGGTGATGACTTCTTGTTTTGGCACATCAATTGGCGTGGAACGCACATCGACCATCATCATTGTTTGAAAAATCGGTATCACAACCCTTAGACCCGGCTCGCGTACGCCAGTAAATTTACCGAGCGTCAACACCACGCCGCGCTGGTATTGATTGACCACTTTTATGCCGCTCAGCACAAACATCAGTACGATGACTAAAATTACTGCTACTATTTCCATATCTACCTCCTGTTTATAAGGAGATTATACGCCACATATAGAATGGCTGGCAAGCGCCTCCTCAATCAACTCGTCAACCAGCGCCCGTGGGCTGAGGCCTGAAGTTTCCCATAGCTTTGGATACATACTGATGTTGGTGAAGCCGGGGATGCTGTTAATTTCGTTGAGAAAAATCTGGCCCGTCGGATCAAGGAAAAAATCAACTCGCGCCATGCCGTGTCCACCGGTCGCGTGGTAGGCGGCCAGCGCGAGGCGCTGTAGTTTTGTCGCCACTGACTCGTCAACGTCCGCGGGGATAACGACGCGCGAAGTGCTAGCGGTGCTGTACTTATCGTCGTAGCTATAAAACTCTTCGCCGGGAAGAATCTCGCCGGGAATACTGACGCGGGCGGATGTGCCGCGGCCGAGGACGGCCAGCTCAATCTCGCGGGCGGTGATCGCTTGTTCTATCAATACGGTGTCGTCGTGGCGAAAGGCTTCATCAAGCGCGGCGGTGAATGCTTCGGCCGAGTGGACTTTGCTGACACCGACGGACGAGCCGGCGCGGGATGGCTTGATGAAAACAGGCGTACCAAGCTCATCAGCTATCTCGGCAAAGGTCGGTCGCGGTGCATCACTCGCTAGCGTTCGCCACGGCACAACCGGGACATGAGCGCCGATCGCCAGCCGCTTGGTCATGTCTTTGTCCATGGTGACGGCCGCCGAAAGGAGACTCGGGCCGACATAGGGAATATGAAGTAGCTGCGCCAGGCCCTGCACGCTGCCGTCCTCGCCGTTTTTGCCGTGAAGCACCGGAATTATCACGTCAATCGGTAGCGGGTCAGTGCCGTCGATGAGCAGCGACCGCTGGCCGAGCTGCGGCGTTAGGCGTGGGCTTGGTTGGTTGCGCGCCTCGATCGTCTCGACGAGTCGCCACTCACCAGCCCGGTCGATGTAGCACAACTTGATATCGTAGCGTGTCATGTCCAGCGCCGCTAGCACATTAGTAGCGGAATTGATTGAGACCTCATGCTCGGATGACTCGCCGCCAAATATGAGGAGAACGCGTAATCTATCCATTACCCTAGTATAGCGCATCGTACCTTGGCGGGGCGAATTTATGGCATGATATAATAAAAATGATGATGGCGGACAACAGGAACAAGAGGCTTAATAGATCGCTGACACCTGAGATTATCGGCGGTGGCGACTCGGCGGCTGAGTGTGATAAGCGTGAGGTCAGTGGTACCATGGGTGTGATTACTGGCATGCTGATAGCTCTGCCAAGCGAGGCGTGGCATAATGCCTTGCCAGAAGTTGGCCAGCAGCCGATAATTCTTGGTGGCATGGCGGTGGCAATAGGGGGGTTGTGGCGGATATCTCAAGCTGTCCGATTGCGCGAATATAGCAAGCGTAGACCTGAGCTGCTTAGGGAGGCAGTCGACAATCTGCCACCACTAGTCGATACTATCAAAGATAGCAGCGAGCGGCTAGATGAGCTGCTTAGGGAGCTCGACCAAAAGCTATTGGCACATGAGATGGCGGTTAAAACTGGTCGTACATCGGCCATACCGCTCACCACTGATGAGGCGGAACGTCACGCGGCACTTGTGCGACTGACTAGTCACTGCTCTGGCGGCTCCGGTCTCGTCAATAGAGCAGCGGCGCAGGTTTTACACTGGGCTGGCTGCGCGTTGCCACCGGAAATGACGGCGGCTGAGCGGCGCTGGTCTGGTCGCAAGGCTGGTCAAGCGGAGGCAAACAGCATGCATCAAACGACGCTGAATATGTTGGAGCAATATGTGCCGTTGGATGGGATGACGTGGCGAGAGTACGTGGCGTCACCGGAGTTTGCGGCAGTCTGCGGAAGTGCTCAGCAGATTGATCGAGGGTTACGCTGGCGGGCAAAACCGCTCGGGCGGCGACCGGCTGATTGTTTCTCGCACTTTTCGCAGTATCGGCCGCGAGAGGATAATTGGTGGTAATGGATGCGCGACAACCCCTGGCGGAGCAGATGCGGCCGCAAACCCTGGATGAAGTAATCGGGCAGAGTCATTTGCTGGGCGAGGGCGAGTTGCTTCGCCAAATTGTTAAGCGTGGCGAGCCGGTCAGTTTGATTTTGTGGGGGCCGCCAGGCACGGGCAAAACGACGCTGGCGCGGATTATTGCTCGTGAAGTCAATGCGGAGTTTGTTGAGCTATCGGCCGTGACCAGCGGCAAAAAAGATGTTGAACAGGTGATTGAGCACGCCAGGCAAAATTGGAACTTGAACCTCAGGACGATTCTGTTCGTTGATGAAATCCACCGCTTTAACAAGGCGCAGCAGGACGCTTTTTTACCGCATGTCGAGAGTGGGCTGATCACCTTGATTGGCGCGACCACCGAGAATCCGAGCTTTGAGGTGATCACGCCGCTGCTCAGTCGGACGCGAGTGCTGGTGCTCCATCAACTGACCAAAGATGAAATTGTGTTGGTGCTGAAGCGGGCGCTCAAAGTTTTGAAACAAACCAAGCGGGTGTCGCCAAAAGCTTTGGACTATCTGGCGGAACTGGCGGACGGCGACGCGCGGGTGGCCTTAGGTAATTTGGAATTGGCGCTGAGTTTTGGCGAGAAAGTCACGCCCGAGGTGGTCAAGGCAGCGGCCCAGCGGCGATTGCCGGGCTATGACAAAAAGGGTGACGCGCATTATGACATCATCTCGGCGTTCATCAAGTCGCTGCGCGGCAGCGACCAGGTAGCTGTGGCGTATTATTTGGCGCGGATGATTGATGCTGGCGAAGACCCGAAGTTCATCGCTCGGCGGATGGTGATTTTTGCGTCAGAAGACATTGGGCTGGCTGGCAATGGTGCGCTGAGTCTGGCGGTGGCGACTTTTGAAGCGGTCGAGCGTGTTGGTCTACCGGAAGCCAAATACAATTTATTTCACTGCGCCATCGCTCTGGCGCGCAGCCAGAAATCGCGCGAAATTACTGATCTGATGAATGACGCCTTTTCTCTGGCGCACAAGTACCCAAACTCATCGGTGCCACTCCACCTTCGTAACGCCCCAACCAAGCTGATGAAAGAGCTAGGCTACAATAAAGATTACCAATGGCAGGCTGGCTTCCAGCACGAAAAGGGATTTCTCCCAGAAGATATTCCGCGTCCGCCGAAACGTTAGATTATCTCGGGCAGCGTTCATCAAACCGATCATACAGCGCCGCGTACACGCCGTTAGTCCAGCCAAAGCCATCTTGCAACGGATATTCACCGCCACCGCCAATGCGGGACTCGCTATCGACGTCATATTTCTCGATCATCTTGCCCTTGTCGGCAAACACGCGCTCAGTCGAAGCCAGCCAGCGCTTTCTAATTTCCTCTGCTAGCTCATCCAGCCCATATCGCTTCAAACCGCAAACCGCCACCCACTGCAGTGGCGCCCAGCCATTTGGCGCGTCCCATTGCTGGCCATTGTCAATCAGCGTCATCCGCAGTCCACCATCGCGCAAAAACTCGCGTTCTAATTTCTCGGCCACGTGCTTGGCTTGTTTTTTGGTGGCAATGCCACTGTAGAGCGGGAAGACGCCGGCCAGCGTGGCGTGGCTCGTCTGGTGACCGGTGCGGAAATTATAATCATAGAAAAAGCCGTCGGCTTCATTCCAGCAATACTGGCGGATGCTCTCGGCGCGGCGCTCGGCCAGGCGAATGAAGCGTTTCTTGAGCGGCGCCTGACGCAGTACGCCGTAACAATGCGCGATCGTCATCTCGAGTTCATACAACAAACAGTTCAGATCTACCGGTACAATATCGGTCGTCATAATTGTCTCAATGTCGTGCGGATCATCAAACCAGCGCGAGCTAAAGTCCCAACCGCTCTCAGCCCCGGCCCGCAGGTCGAGATAGACCTTGGCCTTGTTGGCGGAGCGGCTGTTCCTGGCGGTTTCGATATCTTCGCGGCGACTCTCTGGGCGTGGCGTGGCCTTGTCGTCGTAGTAGCGATTCAGCACCTGACCATCAGGCATAGCGACCACGCGGTTGGTGGCGATAAAATCAATGCTCGAAAGTTTGCGTTGGCCTTTCATCCAGAACTTATATTCGGCGAGTAGCGACGGAAAGTACTCGAGGTACGTCAAGCTCGGGGCGCGCCGGCCAGGCTTGCTAGCCAGGAGCTTGACCATCGCCGCAAAAAACGGTGGCTGACTGCGACTGAGAAAATAAGTCCGGTTAGCAGTCGGAATGAAACCAAAGCGCTGAATCATGTACACATAATTTTTCATCATGCCGTCGATCAGCTTCCACTTGTTATCCACCGCCAGACCCAGCATGATAAAATATGTGTCCCAATAAAATTGTTCGGCAAACCGACCACCCGGCACCACGTAGTCGTGCGGCAGGGCAATCAGCGAACCTTTCGACTTGTGGGCGTGGCGGATGAGCAGTGGCCAAAGGCTAGTGACATGCTGCCTGGCGGAATCCGCTTGAACAAAACTCACCTTTTTGATCGGTGATTCAAATTCATAAAAGTGCAGCTTTACAAATTCATCCAGCCGAAAGTTCGGATCGCGCCGGGCTAGACGATACTCTTGGAGGATGCGGGTGGCTCGCTTTCGCGGCACGAGATCGACAAATGTTTTGCCATCAGCAAACACGCGGCGCGACTGCACCTCGTGAAATAACTGCCCGAGCTTTTCATCGGGATCTTTGCGGTTGATCGGCGTAATACGTTGGGCGGTACGCGCGAGGGTTCGTTTGATAATTGTTGTCGTTTTTTTGGGAAGCATATGCTCAAGTATAGCGTGTTACTGCGGGATAATCCACCGTAATATCATGGTTTTCATACGTTTTATTAATCAGTAGTTTGTCGGGGCGGGGGATCTATCGCTTGGCGGCGCGCTTTCGCTCATTGGCATCGAGGTAGCGTTTACGCAGGCGCAAGGATTTTGGCGTCACTTCCAGCAGTTCGTCGTCCTCGATAAAGTCGATGCATTGCTCCAGACTAAACTGCGTAAATGGCGTCAGCTGCACCGTACCATCGGACGATTTGGAGCGCATGTTGGTCAGGTGCTTGGCCTTACAGACGTTAATTTCAATATCTTCTTGGCGGTTATACATACCGACGATCATCCCGGCGTAGACTTCCGTGCCCGGCCCGACCAGAAGTTCGCCGCGCGCCTCAGCCGCCTGCAATGCATACGGCGTTGTCGTGCCAGCTTCAAAAGCGATGAGCACGCCGCCGCGGGTCTTTGGCAATTTACCGCCCAGCGGTTGATAGCCATACGGCAGGGAATTCATAATTACCGTGCCTTTAGTGGCGGTCAAGAGTACGTTTCGCAGGCCGATCAACGCCCTCGTCGGCAGCACGTAGGTGATGCGGGTAGCGCCGCTGGCGGTGGTTTCCTGCGATTTCATCTCAGCGTGGCGGGCACCTAATTCTTGGCTGATCGCGCCGATGAATTCGCTGCTAATTTCTATTTGTAGTTCCTCAATCGGCTCTTTTTCGACGCCGTCCTCGGTGATGGTCACCACTTGCGGGCGGCCGACTTCGAACTCAAAGCCTTCGCGCCGCATGGTCTCGATCAGGACGCTGAGGTGCAATTCACCGCGGCCAGACACCGTAAAGCCGATGCCGTTTTCTTCGACGCGCAGCGCCACGTTAGTTTCCAGTTCTCGCCGCAATCGGTCGCCAATTTGCCGCGAGGTGGTAAATTCGCCCTCACGCCCCTTCATCGGGCTGGTATTTGGGCCCAGATACATGCTCAGCGTCGGTGCTTCGATGGCAATTGCCGGCAAGGCTTCCGGCTGTTCTTTATCAGCAATCGTATCGCCAATGTGTGCCTCACTGACGCCCACTAGCGCCACGATGTCACCGGCAAACGCCTCGTCAAGCTCTTCGCGGTTCAGTCCGCGGTAGCCAAAGACTTTCTCGATTCGCGCTGAACCTGACACTTCGCCGTGCTTCAGCAAGCTAACTGCCAGGCCACGCTTGACCGACCCGCGAGCGATCCGCCCAATGGCGTATTTACCTTGAAAGGTGTCGTACTGCAAACTGGTCACCAGCATCTGAAACCCGCCGTCAGCCGTGACGCTCGGTGCCGGGATGTCATTGATAATTGCCTCAAAAATTGGCGTGAGATCAGCGTTGTCGCTTGGGTCGGTAGGAATCTCTCGCCACGCCTTGCCATCGCGCCCAACGGCATAATAAATCGGATAATGCAGTTGACTATCATCGGTCGCTAGCTCCAAAAACAGATCGCTCAGCTCGTCTTCGACCTCGGCAATTCGCCGCGCCGGCTTATCAATTTTATTGATCACCACCACCGGCTTCAAGCCCAGTTCCAGCGCCTTTGAAAGCACAAACTTCGTCTGCGGCATTGGCCCTTCCTGCGCATCGACGATCAGTAGCACGCCGTCCGCCATCTGCAGTGTTCGCTCGACTTCGCCCGAGAAATCAGCGTGCCCCGGTGTGTCGATGATGTTGATTTTATAATCACCGTAAAAAATTGAAGTCTGTTTGGCGGTGATGGTGATACCGCGTTCGTGCTCCTGATCGCCCGAATCCATGATCAGTTCTTGGCTCATCTCGGCCTGGTTGTCGCGAAATGTGCGCGACTGTTTGAGCAGCCCATCAACCATGGTCGTCTTGCCGTGGTCGACGTGGGCAATAATGGCAATATTTCGAATCTTGCTAGCGTCCTTCATAAAAATATGGTCTGATGTTAATCGCAGACCTTCCTCTACGCCATTATAGCATAATTTTGTGACCTCATGACACAAGACTAAAAGCGCATATAATTGAGCGTGTAGCTATTAAAATTTAAGGTAATGGAATAAGTGGTGACGAATTATACTCTATTCGGACTTTTGTGTTAAGTATCGATATCCTAGTAAAATCGTCTCGCGATCGACGCCCTCACGGGAAGCGACTTCACCCAAAGCACGAGGAATGCTCGGATCTTTCTCAAGCTCCTCCTCTATTAATTTTGCGAGCCTATTCATTTCAGCGGGACGATCCACGGGCTCAATGTCCTCAATTGACTTTAGTGTATGGATATCAAACAAAGCCCCTGCTTTTGGACTACCTTCTTTCACATCACCTCCTCCTCGATTAATTACACAACCATTATGCAACACTCGAGTATATAAAACAATCCCTTTGTCGACCGTGGTGCATGAAGTACTCCTTTTTTATTAGGGTGACGTGATGCTACGATTATCTGCTACTTAGTTGTGGCGACGAGTCTTTGATTTATTGCGGTTTGACTTCTTAGACTTTCTAGTTTTCTTAGGGTTGATATAGATCACATCTACTCTTGCTCGCCCTTCAATAGCCACAAAATCTGGCCCTTCAAATCTACCGGCCATTCTCAACAACGGAGTGGTATCTTCCGGCGTCTTCTCTGTGGCTGGCTCATATATAGCCCACCCTAGTCCGCTCTGAACTGTTTCTTCTCCTAATGCTCTCTGATCCTCTTTTGTCGCTATTTCTCCAAGCTTCCTATCGCGCGCTGTCTTCTTGTGAAACATCTCTTCCGGAGTTGCGTCTGCCCTTGTCTCGCCCTTCAGCTGCTGATCTTCCAGCCATTCTTGCTCTAGTGATTGTGGTGATGAACGCCATTGTTTCTCCATACTGCTCTTTAATATAGCATAGGTATTCAAAAACTAGTAGGATGAGCTGGATTTGACCTACTCCGCAGAGATGGTATCATATGACTATGTGGGGGATGCTCTCTGGGAGTATGTAATTTCGAATACCTTGATTGATAAGACGGTTATATTGTAGCACTAGGCCGATCACGAGTATAGTTATCCTCTTAAATATAAAATTTACCATGAGTGAGAGAAAATAAAAAGAGTAGGGGGGATTGTATTTAATAGCTAGTTTTGACCATAGGACCTTTAATAGATGGTCACAGACTGTTCATTAAGCTGATCTTCGGAAAAATGCATTAATCTGGTCTTGTCGTCGGTCCTATGTAAAATATCTGGATTTTCCATCACTATACCTAGGGCTTGAATTGCCATCTTAATGTGTATCGGGTCTATGCTCAGTCTTTGATGAGCTAATTCTGGTACTCTTTTGTTTCTTGTTTCAGCTATTAGCAGGGTGGGGCAATCAGGTATATTGTCGGATGGGGGTATACATATTCCATAGGCAGGTTCTACTCGTGTAAAATAATTTGGAACTACGCCGCTTTGGCTGGAGCTTTGATTAAAACTTATCCCCCAGCTCTTACGCTCTAATGGTAGCGGCTTGTTTTCCTCAAGATACTTACAGTATATATCCGTGTGATGGTTTTCAGGAGACACTATTATGTGTCCTATTGGCTCTCCGTTGGGCGATAGCTTTCGTGAAAATATAACCAAACCAGACGGATGAGGTTCGGTTTCCATTTCTATGTCAAGATGGGTCGATGTAACGTAGAAAGATTCCATATTCATATCAATATTAAATGGTGGGAAATACAGGGCTCGAACCTGTGACCTCACGAATGTGAATCGTGCGCTCTAGCCAACTGAGCTAATCTCCCGTAAAAATAAAACCTTGGTGCGGATGAAAGGACTTGAACCTTCACGCCGTGAGGCACATGCTCCTAAGGCATGCGTGTCTACCAATTCCACCACATCCGCATAGCTAATTGTCAAAGACGCGCACGGTACTTTCAGGCGCATCTACCCCTCAATTATACACAACCCGTCGCCCTCGAGCAATACACTTTACGCCCCACTTCGACCGTGCTATCATGAAACTAACAGAAAAAGGGGGACTATGAATAAGGTTGCGACGTATTTGAATGAACATCTGACGGGTGAAGTAGTGACGCATGACGGTGCTTTGGCGGATGCGCAGCGGGATGGGAGTGTGCTGGCGCGGCAGCCGGAGTTGATCGCACGAGTGGCGGACACCAGTGATGTGCGCAAGATTTTGCGGTTTTGTTCGCAACTGGCGGAGAAGGGTCACGTCCTACCGGTGTATGCGCGCGGATGCGGCACGGATAGTACGGGCGCGGCGATCGGGCGCGGTATCGCCATCGACATGGCGGCACACATGCATAATGTCGTCGGAATTGATGCTAAGCAGCAGCTAGTCCACCTCCAGTCGGGTATTTCTCATAGAGCAGCGCAAGCGGTGCTGTCAACGCACAAGGGTTTGGGTCTGCCGGAGATTTCATTGACAGGTGAGGATGGCACGATTGGTGGTGCGATTAGTACTGAAGCAGCTGGCATGTTGTCCTCGGCGTACGGCCTGTTGAGTCAGTCGATTCACCAAATGGAAGTCGTCCTGTCAAGTGGCGATATTGTACAGACCGGTCGGCTGTCGAAGCGTGAACTGAGCAAGAAGAAAGGCTTGGCGACGTTTGAGGGCGAATTGTACCGGCAGCTGGATAATTTGATAACCGATAATGAAGCGCTGATTGCTCGGATTGATGCTAGCGCGCCAGAGATGGCCGGCTTTTCGAGTATCGCCCAGGTGCGGCAGCGCGATGGTTCGTTTGACCTCACGCCGCTGTTTGTCGGCGCTCAAGGCAGCCTCGGTATTATCGGCGAGCTAATTATGAAGGCTGACTTCATCCATCCAGAACTGACCGTAGTGAGCGCCGCGTATAGTTCAATGAATGCAGCGCAGGCGGCGGTTGACACGGCGCTGCAAGCGGGTGCCTCGACGGTCGAGCTGATCGACGGGCGGCTCTTTTCGCGGGCGGCAGCCCAGGGCAAGAAACTAGCATGGGCGCCGAAAGAATGCTATCGCGGCGGTGTGGTGGTGGCGCTCTTTCACGCATTTTCAGACCGAGCGCGCAACAAGGCTGCCAAGAAGTTACTGCGCGCGCTTCGCGGTGGTACGGCCGCGCAGGTTGAGCTACGCGATATGGAAATGAAAGAGGCATTTACGCTGCATTCAGTGCTGACTCTGGCGGAGCATCCCGCCGATGAGCACGGTATTATGCCGCAGGTATTCTCTGGGATGTGGCTGCCGGGCGTGCAGCTGGACGGCTTTATTAAGTCGATGCGCGCGCTCGAGAAAGAATACGGCGTGACCATGCCGCTGTTTATCGACGCGACGACTGGTATGATCAATAGCTATCCGGTGTTCTCGAGCAAAAAGGTCAGTGACCGCCAACGTATCCTCAAACTCTGCTCAGACATGGTGCGGATCGTGACCAGTCACGAGGGGTCATTTGCGGGCTTTGGTGGCGAGGGCCGGCTCAAGGCGGCGTTTGTCCAGCCGACCCTGACAACTGAGGAGCGTGATCTGTATGCAAAAATCAAGCACATCTTTGATCCAAAGGGTATTCTCGCGCCGGGTATCAAGACTGCCGTGCCGATGAAGCAGCTGGCAGAAGAGTTAAACGCTTGGTGTCGGTTGGCAGGCTGAAACAGCTAGGCAAACTCCTTGCAGAGGGACAGCCGGTCGTGTATAATACTCGGTAGTCACGCGGATGTGGCGGAATTGGTAGACGCGCTAGCTTCAGGTGCTAGTGTACGCAAGTACGTGAAGGTTCAAGTCCTTTCATCCGCACCAGTATACGGATTTTTTCGGAGTTGTCGCTTGAAAGAGCGATTTTTTCATTTACATTTCTTAGTTTCTGCATCTATTTTAGTAATTGGTACAATACAAACGGGTTGTGATACAATATTGATATGAGATTAAGGGAGGTTAAGAAGAGGCTGTCTGAGCTTGGTGTAGCGGGTGAGATCGTCATTGAAATTAAACAAAACTACGGTAACTACTATGTAATTAGTAACAGTCAAAAATTATTTTCTGTCTTGGAATTCTTATCAAATCAAGCGTGGAACGATCTTGATTTTACAGCTGTCCAAAGTATTATTGACTCACATAATGCTCTTGTCGCCACCGATATTACTCTTGACTATGACCAATACACTCAACTTAACCAATACGTAAATCAACTCAATACAAAACTGCCAATTTTTATGGGTCTAATTGATGCTTTGTACGATGATCAAAGCGAGTTTGATATAAACATTAAACTGTCAGACAATATTGACAACATAGAAAAATTAAAAAAATTGATTGATGAATTAAATGAACTTGAAAAGTTCGCCAACTTGGACGGTAGTAAATTAAGTTTCGCAGGTTTTGATACTGGTAGCGACTGGATAACGATAGCTGCTAGATGTTCGGTAGTTTATGGTTTTATTATGGCTTGCGTAAAACTCGCCCAACAAGTTCTAAAAACCAAAGAACAATACTATAAGACTGAAGAGGCTAAAATACACTATCAAATGACACTCAAAGAAGACGAGGCGATGGAAGAGAAAGCCCTCAAAGATTATTGTGATAGGTTTGCTAAAAAACAACTTGATAACGGAGCAGATGTAATATCGCAGAGCATTGGTGAGTATAACGGAAGCCCTGAAAGCGAAATTAAGAAAAAAGCAACTGAAACAACAAAAAGTTTAATCAATATTATAGGCGATGGCAACGAAGTTCATGTTTCATTAAGTTCGCCAAAAGGCATCTCGGAAAATTTGGACGGCGAGATTGAACTAAATTATCAAGACCTGAAAAAACTAATTCCAAAAGAAAGCACAAAAAAACTTGAAGCACCAAAAGAAGCTAAGTCGGCCGCCGAAGCTAACCAATAAAATCTTGTTATCTACTGCTAAGCCAATTTTGAAGCGCTTCGGCTTCCCGTGGTTTTAACGTTGTATCGCGGCCCATTCATACCAGTGCTAAAATAGATTTGAGTGTGAGCGTCAAAATCCCGCCAAAGCAGAATTACGAAAATCACCGCTCATTTGGGCGGTTTTTCTCGTGATATAATACCAGTATGAGTAAGGTGAACAATCATATCGACTACATAGAGTTTCCAGCAAAGAGCGTGAAGGAGTTGAGCGCAGCAAAAGACTTCTTTACCGAGGTATTTGGTTGGTCATATCAACAATGGGGTGATGACTATGCGGACACAAACGACAGCGGCGTGGGTAGTGGTATCAATGCCGAGGATCCAGCAACGGCTCCACTTCCAGTGATCTATGTTTCGGATATTCAGGCGACCTACGACAAAGTAAAGGCAGCTGGCGCTTCGATTACTAAAGAGATATTTAATTTTCCTGGCGGTAAACGCTTTCATTTTCAAGACCCGGCGGGCAATGAGCTGGCTGTTTGGTCGGAGTAGGTTGATATGGATAAAAATGGTGGAATTGGAAAGACAAAAGATAAAGCTACAAAACATTCGTAATAGTTGACATGGCAGAGGAGGGGAGATAGCCATGCCAAAGCCATACACATTTACAGCCGAAGTGCACTTATTTCCGTAGGCGGGCGGCTGGTATTATGTTGCTGCACCTCAAGAATTCACTGACGAACTCAAGCCGCTTGCAGAGAGAGGTTTGGTGGCAGTAGAAGCCACGGTTGGCTGATGATAAGATTTTTTGTCTCTTTTTCCTGACGTTTGCTACAATAACAGAGATGCAAGACACACGAAATGTGATTGACAAATTTAAAGGTCGGAGCGAGGCGGAGATCATGAAAGAACTAGACGCCAAGGACCACGGCCTGGTGATTGCTCTGGAGAATACCGAGCGGGATTTTAACATGGGGACGATTGTCCGCAGCGCCAACGCTTTTGGTGTGCGGCAGATTTACGTCATCGGCAGGCGGCAGTGGAACAAGCGCGGCGCCATGATGACGGATAAGTATCTGCACGTGCAGTATGTTGGTTCGACAGTGGAGTTTATCGAGCTAATGCGGTCTGAAGACAGGACGATTATCGCGATTGACAATATCCCGGGCAGCGTCAGTATGTCAGAGACGACCTTGCCGAAGCGCGCGGTGCTGGTGTTCGGTCAAGAAGGGCCGGGGATTTCCGAGGAGATGGCGCAGGCGGCGGACAAAATTATTGCCATTGAGCAATTCGGCTCGACCCGCTCCATCAATGTCGGCGCGGCAGCGACCGTGGCGATGTATTGCTGGCTGCAGCAGCATGTGCTCGGTTGATACACTTCAAGCTCTCATTCGTCTTTATCATTGAAAAATTTGCCCCATTGTGCCACAATAAAAGCAACCATGAGCAATTTATCAACTCAGAGTTACAAGGGCGCGCGCGATTATTTCCCGGAGGACAAGCGCCTGCAGAATTATATCTTCAAGGTGTGGCACGCCACGGCGCAGAGTTTTGGGTACGAGGAGTACGGTGCACCGCTCGTCGAGCCGCTGGATATTTACACCGCCAAGTCGGGGCAGGAGTTAGCGGGCGAGCAGACGTACTTGTTCACCGATCGTGGTGGTCGTCAGGTGGCAATTCGCCCGGAGATGACGCCGTCGATTTCTCGCATGGTGGCCAGTCGGCGTCAGGAACTGGCCATGCCGGCGAGGCTCTATTCTATCGCTAATTTTATGCGCTACGAACGGCCGCAGCGCGGACGGGAGCGCGAGTTTTGGCAATTGAACGCCGACCTGTTTGGTGCGGAGGGGCCGTGGGCGGACGCGGAGATTATCGAGTTTGGCTACCATAGCATCATCAACTTTGGCGCGCGCGAAGACATGTTTACGGTGCGGGTGAATAATCGCCAGCTGATCAATCAGTTGATGAGCGGGTTTCTCGGCCTCGATGTGATCGGCGCCCAGATGATGACGCGGCTACTTGATCGCAAGAATAAGATTTCGCCGGAAGCTTTCCGCGAGCAAGCCATCGAGATTTTTGGCTCAGAAGAAGCCAAGGCGGGCCTGCCAAAGTTGGCGCAGCTGATTAGCATGCGCAGCGTCGACGATCTGCCGGAGGGGCTAGCCGATAGTCCGAGTGTTCAGCAGCTTCGCCAGGTGATGACCCTGCTGCGTCAGAAAGGCATCGGTAATGCGATGTTCGACGTGACACTAATGCGCGGGCTGGATTATTATACTGGTACGGTGTTTGAGTTTTTTGATAATTCGCCGGAGAACAATCGAGCGCTATTCGGTGGCGGGCGCTATGATGGGCTGGTCGGACTATTTGGTGTCGAGCCGGTCGCTACAGTTGGCGTAGGGCTCGGTGCAACGACCATGCAGCAGTTCCTTGAGGTGCACGAGCTACTACCAAAACTAACGACGCATACGGATGTGTATATCATCGCGGTGGATCCGGCGCTGCTGGAGGGGGCCGATGCTTTGGCGCGCGCGCTGCGCAGCGAGGGAGTGTGGGCGGAGCTAGATTTCAGCGGGCGTAAGTTAGACAAGCAGCTGAAAACCGCACTCAAAAAGAATATCCCATTCGTAGCGTTTGTCGGTGAAGAAGAGATCAATTCGGGCGTCTACACGATCAAAAACCTCATTGAGTCAACCGAGCAAAAAGTCAGCCTCGAGCGCATGATCAGCGTGGTCAAGGATCGGCGCTACGACGGCGATGACGACGCAGCGTTTGAGATTTAGCGTTACCCCTGTTATAATATATAGTCATGAAGACGACTGTAAAGAAACTATCAGATACCAAGGTTTGTTTAACAATTACGCTGGGGGCGGACGAGCTAAATGCGGCTGAGCAGGTGGCGCTGACCAAGATGGCGCGTGACCTCAAGGTGCCGGGATTTCGTAAGGGTAAAGTACCGGTCAGCGTGGCTGCCAAGCACGTCAATCCGATGGCGCTCCAGGAGCAGGTGCTCGATAACGCCCTGTCCAAGGCGGTGGCTGAGGCCTTTATGAACGAGAAGCTGCAGGCGCTGGAGCGACCGAGTGTTGAGGTCAAAAAATTTGTCCCAAATCAAGAAGTCGAGTTCACCGCCGAGGCGACCGTTGTGCCGCCAGTCAAATTAGGCGACTACAAAAAGCTCAAGGCCAAGGCCCAGACGGTCAAGGTTGAGGCCAAAGACGTCAATGAGATCATCGAGCGGATGCAGCAGAATTTTGTCGACAAGAGCGAGGTCACGCGTGCAGCTCGAGAAGGTGACGAAGCGATTATCGATTTTGTTGGCAAGAAAGACGGTGTGGCGTTTGACGGTGGTTCGGCCAAGGACTTTGCCCTGAAGCTGGGCGGTGGTCAGTTTATCCCCGGCTTTGAAGAAGGTGTGGTTGGTCACAAGGCCGGCGAGACATTTGATCTTGATCTTGAATTTCCAAAGGATTACCATGCTGAAAATCTAGCCGGCGCCAAGGTGGTGTTTAGCGTGACGCTGCACAAAGTAAATGAGCTGAAGTTACCGGAACTCAATGATGAATTTGCCGCTAAATGTGGCCCGTTCACCGATGTCAAAGAGCTCAAGGCTGACATCAAGCGCGAGATTACCGCCCAAAAAGAGCGCGAGGCCAAGGAAAAGCTCAAGGACGAGTTGGTGGCGGAATTGGCGGATAGCTCCAAGGTGGCGCTGCCAGAGCTGTTGATCGACGATCAGCTGCGGTCAATTGAACAAGATCTGATGCAGAATTTGTCATATCGCGGTCTGACGATGGACTCGTATCTAAAGACGCAAGGTTTCAAAGATAAAGCCGATTGGCAGAAAAAAGAGGCTCGCCCAGCGGCTGAAAAGCGGGTCAAGGCTGGCCTGGTGCTGGCTGAGCTATCAAAGGAGCTGGGTTTAGAGGTTAGCCGCGAGGAGCTTGATAGGCAAATTTCCACCTTCAAGCAGCAGTATGGCAAGGACGCCAAGCTGGCCGCCCGGTTCGATGATCCGAATGTCCACCGTGACATCGCAAACCGGATGATCACTGACAAGACGATCGACAAGCTGGTCGAATTGAATAGTAAATAGCGACGGTATAGCAACAGTCTGAAGCAGGGGATGGCGGAAGGGCCGCCCCTGCTTTATTGACAAACTTACAACTAGTTGGTATAATGGCAAAATATGTGTGAATCCTCAAAGTCTGAGCGTCCAGAGTTGGAGTCTGGGCATCCCCAAGAGACAGACGATAGCGGCGAGAAGGTTAGTCGTCGCAGTTTTTTGCGGGGTATGGCGGCTGGTGCTGCATGTTTGGGCTCTGGAATTCTTATCGGTGAGGCTATAAAAGGCCTAGGATCAGAACGAAGTCGAAATATACCGATACAGCACAATAACGAGCGAAAAGCTCCGCCGCCGGGCTCGCGAAGTGTTGTCGCCGTGCAATTATTGCCAGAAAACGCCGAGCCTCATCAAGGTATTGAAAAAATTAGCTCTGGGGTACGAGATGCTCTTGGGCGTATCGCGCTAACGACTAGCCATCTATACCTTAATGTGCGGTTCACGCGAGATGGTCACTCGCCTGATACAACACGAACAACTGAGAATGGTAAACAGCCTGCTTATAGTCAGCGTCTGCTTCAACTGATTGGTCAGGCTCATGCTCGTGAAACGGAAAGTGATATGGCGCTGGTTATCGTCGATTCTGCTGATACAGAAAAGGACCACTACGCTGGTCTAACCGTGTACGACGATAAACAGCCTCCAGTTGCGCTTGTGCGCGATTTGGGTGGCGTGTCCATTGGTACGATTGCACACGAGTTAGGGCATATGCTTGCTCCGGAGGGCGTCGAGCGCGGTCTTGGTCATGCCTGGGCCCTGCGTCCATGGGTGAAGCAAGATGGTGATAAGGAGGTAAAAGATTGGCGCCATAGTCCTCATGTTGCTTCCATTCAGGACATTATCGCCGCAGGGTATGATCTGGAGAAAGATGACAGTGGAAAACCAAATCCCTATGCTTCACGATATAGCGTCATGGGAAATAGTGCATCATTTGATTCCATGATAGATCCAACGATACCAATGTTCTCTTCCCCTGAGCTTGCCTTTCTCGATCCAACGCGGTCAATTCGTCACATCACAATGCCGTCGACGGGCGCAGGCCGGATACCCATTAGCTATGGCGGGCCTGACCGAGCCGGTATTACTATAGACATTCCAAAGGATCATGCACTACGCCAAATAGTTCCGGAGGCAGATACACTTTTCATTGGCCCAATAGTTCGCTCAAAGCAGTGGAGTAACCTTATTGACCGGATGGGTGTCTTTGCGACATGGTCAGGAGGGCGTGATAGCGCCATATTAAATCCAAGCATATGGGATGAGAGTATTAAATATAGCGAGAATAGCTTTGAACACGTTGCGTATATTGATGAACAGCTTGGTATACTGGTCGCTGCTGGACAGCAATCGGGTCAGGTCTACGTCCGCTTAGTGCAGCTCCATACCGAGGAGGCCCAGGAACTAATACATGCGGGGCAAGAGCGGTTGATAAAAAGTCTCAATGTATAGAGTAGCGGGCGATCCTTTACAGTAGCAAGCTAGGCTTATATAATATTGTGTATGCAGAAAACAACATCGTATCTCATTCCCACCGTTATCGAAAAGTCGGCCGACGGCGAGCGGGCGTTTGATATTTATTCGCGGCTGCTCAATGAACGGATCATTTTCCTCGGCGAGGAGGTTAACGAGCATACCGCTAACAGCGTGGTGGCGCAGCTGCTGCACCTGGCATACGTTGATCCAGGGGCGGACATCTCGCTCTATATCAATAGCCCGGGCGGCAGCGTCTATGATGGCATGGCGATATATGACACCATGAATTTTATTAAGCCGGACGTGGCGACGTATGGCATTGGTTTACAGGCCAGCATGGGTGCATTTCTGCTCAGTTCGGGCGCCAAAGGCAAGCGGTTTTGCCTGCCACACGCCAAGGTGATGATCCATCAGCCGTCCTCCGGCACACGCGGCAAGGTGACCGACATGGAAATCGACCTGAAGGAAACGCTAGAGGTGAAGGAAATGCTGGCGAAAATTATGGCCAAAAACACCGGCCAGAAGCTCTCTAAGGTCAAGGCCGACATGGAGCGCGACTACTGGATGAGCCCTCAGGAGGCGGTACAGTATGGGCTGGTGGATAAGGTGCTGAGCAAGCTGGCGTAGGCCGCAAAAAGCCTCGTGTCCGCGAGCCGTAAATACATCGAACACGGCCGTAACGTTGTTAAAACTACCGCCATTTTCGCTTGTGGTTATGCTGGGATATTGTCATAATTAAGGAAAAGACGAGGAGGGGTTATGAGACAATATCTGGACACACTGCGGCAGGTTCGCGACAACGGCGTGAAAAAAGGTGACCGCACCGGCACGGGCACGACGGAAGTGTTTGGTGTACAAACTCGGTATGATTTAGCGGACGGGTTTCCGGCCGTGACCACCAAGAAGTTGTATTTTACCAGCGTGGCGCATGAGCTGCTGTGGTTTCTCAAAGGCACCGGTAATATTGAATATCTAGCGCAAAACGGCGTGCATATTTGGGACGAGTGGCCGTACAAGAATTATTTGGAAAAAACCGGACAGGACATTCCAGAGATCAACGGCGACGAGTGGCGTGCCGGCCTGAAAGAATTTATCGGTAAAATCGCGACTGATCACACGTTTGCTGAAGCGTGGGGTAATTTGGGGCCGGTCTACGGCGTGCAGTGGCGCAAATGGCCAGACGGCAAGGGCGGGACGATTGACCAAATCCAAAATGCCATCGACATGATACAGAATAATCCGACATCGCGGCGCAACATCGTCAGCGCCTGGAACGTGGCGGAAATTGACGACATCGTACAGTCAGGCGGACTACCACCGTGCCACACCATGTTCCAATTCAATGTTCGGCCAGGCGGGGGCGGTGAGAAAGATAAGTTGGACTTGGCGCTGACCCAGCGTTCGGCGGACATGTTCCTTGGCGTGCCATTTAATATCGCCAGCTACTCCCTGCTGCTGTCGATGATCGCCCAGGTAACTGACAAGCAGCCCGGCGAATTCATCCACACCCTGAATAGCGCGCATATTTATACCAATCACCGCACGCAGGTTGACGAGCAGTTATCGCGCCGTCCGCTGCCGCTGCCGAAACTATGGCTCAATCCAGATATCAAGAATATCGACGATTTCACCATTGACGATATTCGTCTGGAGAATTACGAGCATCATCCGCCTATCAAGGCGCCGATTGCGGTGTAGTGTGTTCGGACAATTTGTTGGCGTACTAAATTATCCAAAGGTGTTGGGAATTGAGCTCAGCTAAATTATCCGACGATACATCACAAAATCAAAGTCGTACTTATTCTCGATGTCCGCGGGATGATGGACGCGGTTCACTTCCTGCCAGGTGGTCATGTCAATTTCTGGGAAAAAGGTGTCGGCGTCTGGGAATGCAGCGTTGACCTCGGTGGCGTAAATAGTGTCAATCTCTGGTGTGTTCAGCGCATCGTCATACACCCGTGCGCCGCCGATGATGAAGGTTTTGTAACGAGCTAGCGCCAGGGCGCTTTCTAGGTTTACCGCTGTGAGCACACCTTTAACGCCGGTTGGCCGCGAGGAAATAACGATGTTTTCGCGCTCCGGCAGCGGACGACGGCCAATTGACTCAAAGGTTTTTCGGCCCATGATGACGTCGCTACCTTTGGTTAGCCGCTTGAAGTGCGCCAAATCTGCTGGCAAGCTCCGTCCCCACGGCAAATCGCCACCTCGTCCGATGGCGCGGTTTTTGTCATAGGCGACGACAATGGCTTTCTCCATACCTTCAGTCTAGCATGATGTAAAATTTACGAAAAGCTTGCCCGAGCGGGTAAATGTTGTCATAATAGAATCACTCGGGGGAGTGAGGTAAGATAAACAAGAGGAGGCGCGGCATGAGCGTGTATTCAAACCGGGAAATTTTGGCAGCAATCGAGGAGGGGACGATCGTCTGTACGCCATTTGATCCGGACAATGTGTCAGAAGCCAGCCTAGATTTTACGCTGGGGCATTATTTTTATAAACAGGAATTTGACGATCAGTCAAGTGTCTATAATCCATTTGACGAAGCGGAGGTGGCGCGGTATTTTAAGGGGCCGCTGATGGCGATACCGCACGCCGAGTGGTGCGAACATAACGGCTTTAGGCGGTTTCGTAATATTCCGGACGATCATCCAATCATTGTACTGCGCCCTGGCGAGCGGATCTTGGCGCATACCCACGAGTTTGTGGGGATTCGGGCGCACGGCGGCGCGGCTGAGGTGAAAAGCCGCAGCTCGTGGGGCCGTAACGGCGTGGCGGTGTGTTTTGATGCCGGCTGGATCGATCCGGGCTATATCAATCGGATTACGCTCGAGATTTACAATTTGAACAAGCACGAAAGCGTGGTACTGCCAGTCGGCGAGCGCATCGGGCAATTAATTTTTCACCAGACCGGGCCGGTGGATGGTGGCTACGCTGACGGGCGTGGCGGCATCAGCGGCAAATATCAGCATACTGACGACCTTGCTGAGCTCATCCATAGCTGGCGTCCAGAAACGATGCTGCCGCGGGCGTTCAAGGATCGGCGTCATGCACCGGTGACTATCGTCGGGCTAAGCGAGGGTATCAAATGAACCGTCCCGGTCGATACATCGTCATCGAAGGCAACGACGGCACGGGCAAGTCAACCCAAGTAGCCATGCTGGCGGATTATTTTCAGGCGCGCGGCCGCGTCGTGTGTGTGGTCGAAGAGCCAGGCAGCGACGATCCAGAAAAGTCGACGCCGGTAGCCAATGAACTGAGGCGCATTGTCAAAAATGGCAATCTGGTGCGCTCTAGCGAAATTAACCTAGCGTTGTTTTCGGCGGCGCGGCGCGAGTTGTGGCGCGAAAAGATTCAGCCAGCCCTACAGCGCGGCGAGATCGTTCTGAGTGCGCGTAATTACATCTCAACACTGGCTTATCAGGGCTATGGCGACGGGCTAGATGCGGAGGAGATTATGCGGATGACAAAGCTATTTACCGACGAGCGATACCTGCAGCCGGATGCGATGATCATTTTAACGCTCAGCGACACCCAGCGCCAGCAGCGCATCGCGGAGCGCGGACATATCGCTCAGCCTGATACGTTTGAGTCGCGTGAGCAGTCGTTCCAGGACAGAGTTAACCACGCCTATGGGGCCATCGCCGCCGAGCGAAATATCCCGGTATTGTCAGCTGCCGGAGTTCCAGAGGAAGTGCACGCGTGGATTCTTGACAGCATTGCTCGATATTTATAGTATATTTCATAAACAGGAGAGGATATGATTGAGACAGTTCGATTAAGTGGTGGTGATATTACTGATTCATTGTGTGATGATCTGCGCTGCTTGTGGGTTGAGTCTCTCGTACATGTGAAGCCAGATATCAGCGCCTCCGAGATAAGGCGATTGTATCAATCTGAACAGTTTACGCCCGAAGTACTTCGGAGGCAAGCCGATCTTGTCGAGGGTGGTATTTATGTTGCGCTCGCAGATGCATCAATCAAGGCGGCAGTAAGTGTAGGTCGAACCGATGCCTTAGGCTTGGTCTCAGATATTCCGGATGTACAGGATAATAATCTGATATATCTCGAGCGGTATGGGGCTAGAAATATGAAACGCTGGGATCTGTTTCGGGGACTGGTAAATGCGGTACTTAATCATGAGACTGGGCCAAATAATCGGCCAGCATATCTTGGTATGTATATTGACGAGCGGGCTCTACTACTACCGGGTCACGTCAAAGATATTAATCCGCAAAATCACCAAGTTAGCCGTATTGTCAAACGTGACTCGGTTGGCGGTGTCGCTGGTAATTATCGACTACATACGGCGCAACTTCAAACCGATGGAAGCTGGGAATGGTTAGCGACGATCACTGACGGTGAGCGTGCGGCTAGATTACTGGGTGAAGTGTGCCTTCGTTTAGAACTAGCCGCTGCTTAACAATAGTCAATTTTTCTTTATTTTCTCTTGCAATTCATCGCCTCATGCGTCATAATGTGTCACAGTGAAGTAGTGTAGTTTTAGCGAGGGGCGAGCTTGATGGGCGGGCAAACCTCGGGCTCGTGCTGAGACTAAGAGATCTTCCGGCCGTGATCACCAATTATAATCAATGCGAGGAGTAACGCCTGTGGCTCAACAGACCACTCGTGGCGCGCGCGTCTTTTTCACTGGAACAGACAGTGCGATCGCCATGCCAAATCTCATCGCTCACCAAGAGGACTCGTGGCGCTGGTTCGTCGAGGATGGTTTGAGCGAAATCTTTTCAGAAATTAATCCAATTGACGACTACACTGGTCAGAAGTTGGCACTGCGGTTCGGCAGTTATCATTTTGACGAACCAAAGACCACCGACCAGTTCGCCAAGGAAAACAATTTGACGTTTGAAGCGCCACTGCACGCAACCGTCGAACTAACCAACAAAGTCACGGGCGAAGTCAAGGAGCAGGAGATCTACCTCGGTGATTATCCATGGATGACCGAGCGCGGCACCTTCATCATCAATGGTACGGAGCGCGTAGTGGTCAGTCAGCTGATTCGCTCGGCTGGTGTGTTCTTTACCGCCGACACGGTAGCTGGCCGTAATTACTACGGTGCCAAGATGATCCCAGGCCGCGGCGCATGGCTGGAATTTGAAACGGCGACTAATGGCACGATTTATGTCAAGATTGACCGTCGTCGCAAATTGCCGGTGACGACTTTGCTGCGGGCTTTGGGCCATCCAAAAACATCAGAAATTCGTGAATTATTTGCTGACATTGACACGGGCGAGACCAGCTACATTCAGGAAACGCTTGAAAAAGATACCGCGCGTGGCGCTAATGAAGCGCTGATCGAAGTCTATCGTCGCCTGCGGCCGGGCGATCTGGCGACAGTTGATAATGCGCGCCAGATGATCGAGCGAATGTTCTTTGATTTCAAGCGCTTTGATTATAGTCGGGTCGGCCGGTATAAGATGAACCAGCGCCTGGGTCTGGACGTTGCTAATACCGCTGAAAACCGTATCTTCCAGATGAGCGACCTGGTGGCCATCATCCGCGAGATTATTCGCCTCAACAATACCCAAGAGCCAGCTGATGACATTGATGCCCTGAGTAATCGCCGCGTCAAGCTGGTCGGCGAGCTGATTGCCCGTCAGTTCCGCGTCGGTATGCTCAGAATGCAGCGCAACGCCATGGACCGGATGAGTGTGGCTGATATGGAGAACGTCACGCCGAGCCAGTTGATCAATGCACGACCAGTGGTGGCAGCAGTGCGCGAGTTCTTTACTAGTTCGCAGCTCAGTCAGCTCCTCGATGAGGTCAATCCACTGTCCGAACTGAGCCACAAGCGCCGATTGAGCTCGATGGGGCCGGGCGGTTTGAGCCGCGAGCGCGCCGGTTTTGACGTGCGCGACGCTCACCCAACGCATTACGGCCGTATCTGCTCGGTGGAGACGCCAGAGGGCGCTAACGTTGGTCTGGTGCTGAACCTCGCTACCTACGCGCGTGTCAATGAGTATGGCTTTATCGAGACGCCATACCTGCGCGTCACCGATGGTCGGGTGACAGACGAAGTGGTCTATCTGGATGCTGCCCAGGAAGCCAGCGAAGTCATCGCCGACGCCGGAGCACGCTTGAATGACGACAAGTCGTTCACCGACAGCCGTGTCAGCGCCCGTAAATTCCTCCAGCCAGGTCAGGTTGACGTCGAAGAAGTTACCTTTATGGACGCTGCTCACAAGCAGATCCTCGGCTCGACGGCGGCGCTAGTGCCGTTTATCGAAAAAACCCGCGTCGACCGCGCCTTGACTGGCTCGAACATGCAGCGCCAAGCAGTGCCGCTGCTCACGCCAGAGCCAGCGGTTGTCGGTACCGGTATTGAGCAGGCGGTGGCCGAGAATAGTGGCCACCTGATCCAGGCCGAGGCTGATGGCGAAGTAGTGCGGGCTGACGCTGATGAAATTCATGTCAAGTACGCTGATGGCGTCAAGGTCTATACGCTACGGCACTTTGTCAAGAATAATGACGATCGCTGCTACAACCAAAAGGTTCGCGTGGCGCGTGGCGATAGGGTCAAGCAGGGCGACATCCTCGTCGAGGGCGCATCAATTGCCGAGGGCGAGATCGCGCTGGGGCGAAACCTGACGGTGGCCTTTATGCCGTGGGGTGGTTACAACATGGAGGACGCGATTATCCTCAGTCGCCGCTTGGTGGAGGACGATCGCTTGACCAGCATTAATATCAAGGATTATAACGTGGAGGTTCGCGAGACCAAGCTCGGCCCAGAGATCGTCACTCGCGACATTCCGAATGTGTCAGAAGACAGTCTGCGCCACTTAGACGAAAACGGTATCGTGCAAATTGGTTCTGAGGTCAAGGCTGGCGACGTCTTGGTTGGTAAGATTACGCCGAAAGGCGAGCAGGAGCTTAGCTCTGAGGAGCGTCTGCTGCGCGCTATCTTTGGTGAAAAAGCCAAGGATGTCCGTGACACTTCACAGCGCATGAACAATGCTGGCGGCGGCAAGGTCGTCGGTGTCAAGATCTTTAGCCGCGAGAATGGCCACGAGCTCAAGGCTGGCGTATTGATGCAAATCCAGATCTTTGTGGCGCAGATGCGCAAGATCGGTGTCGGCGACAAGATGGCTGGTCGCTTCGGTAACAAGGGTGTGGTCGCACGAGTACTGCCGGTCGAGGATATGCCATTCATGGAGGATGGTACGCCAGTTGACGTGATCTTGAACCCGCTGGGTGTGCCGAGCCGCATGAACCTCGGTCAGCTGTTTGAAACGCACCTTGGTATGGCGGCACGAGCGTTGGGCTACCGTGTGGCGACGCCGTCGTTTGATGGTGTGCCATCAGCAACGATTTCTGATGAATTAGAAAAAGCAGGCTTTGCCCGCGATGGTAAATCACAACTCTTTGATGGTCGGACCGGTGAAGCATTTGAAGAGCGCACCACAGTTGGCGTGATGCATATGATTAAGCTACACCACATGGTCTCTGACAAGATTCACGCCCGCTCAACTGGTCCATACACCATGGTTACTCAGCAGCCGCTCGGCGGTAAAGCACAGAACGGTGGTCAGCGCTTCGGCGAGATGGAGGTCTGGGCACTAGAAGCCTACGGTGCCGCTGCAACCTTGCAGGAAATGCTAACCATCAAGTCTGACGACGTCTATGGCCGGGCTAAGGCTTACGAGTCCATCATCAAGGACGAGCCAATCGTCGGGCCGAAACTGCCAGAATCCTTCAACGTGCTTGTCAAGGAGCTCCAGGGATTGGGCCTTCGGGTTGATCTGCTTGACGAGGGCGGCGTGGTTGACGCTGAGCATGTCATCGCCTCCAGTGGCCCAGCTGACAAGACCGTGCCACAAGCCGCGAGCGACGACGATGACGATGACCAAGTTTACTTAGATGAATCAGACGACATCGGCGACATCGAGGCCGGTATGAGCGTACAAGATATTGACGAAGTAGAAGAAATAAAGGAGGAGGCGTAAGATGGCGCAATATTCATTTAACGCGACCGGAATTAGCGATTTTGATGCGGTGCGCCTAGCGGTGGCCAGCGCCGAGGACATCCTAAAGTGGAGTCACGGCGAGGTTCTCAAGCCAGAGACGATCAATTATCGCACCCAAAAGCCAGAGCGCGATGGCTTGTTCTGCGAGCGGATCTTCGGTCCGGTCAAGGATATCAATCCGCATGATTCCAAGCTCAAGGGCGTGCGTTCACGCGAGGCTGCAGTCGATAAAAACGGCGAGCTCGTCACCAAGTCAATCGTCCGCCGCGAGCGCATGGGCCACATTCAGCTGGCCGCACCAGTAGCGCACATTTGGTTTATGCGCGGCACGCCGAGCGCCATGAGCTTGCTACTGGGGATGACGGTGCGTAATATTGAGCGGATCGCCTACTTTGCGACCTATGTCATTCTCAAGGTTGATGAGATCACCCGCGACCAATACCTGGCGGATCTAGAAGCTGAAACCGAAGCTGGTCGGATGGCGATTAAGATGCGCTACGAGCAGCTTGCGGAAGCTGACAATGCTGATATCAAGCAGCTGGCGAAGGAACAGAGCCGTGAGGTTGACGAGCTTAACGACAAGTACGCGACGAAGAAAACGCAGCTCGAGGGCCTCGTCAAGGGCGCACTGATCTCGGAGACGGATTATCGCAACTTGCCAGAGGAGTACGACGAGCTGATCGAGGTCGGCATGGGTGCCAGTGCGCTCAAGGCGCTGCTGGATGAAATTGATCTGTCAGAACTGATCGCCCAGCTAAGTGAGGAGGCTGAACATGCCAAGGGTCAGCGCGAGAAGAAACTGCTCAAGCGCCTGAAGATGCTTGAGAGCATGCAGGCTGCTGGTATCAAGCCGTCCAGTCTCTGTCTGACGGTACTGCCAGTCATCCCACCAGACTTACGTCCAATGGTCGCCCTCAGTGGTGGTCGGTTTGCCACGTCTGACCTGAACGACTTGTATCGCCGTATCATCAACCGCAACAACCGTCTGAAGAAACTGGTCGAGCTCAATGCTCCAGAAGTGATTCAGCGCAATGAACGACGCATGCTGCAAGAGGCCGTCGATGCCCTGATCGACAACGCAGCGGCGCGCGGTGGTCGGGCAGTCAGCTCGACTGGCAGCCGTCGTCGCCTCAAATCAATTAGCGATATGCTTAAAGGTAAGCAAGGCCGCTTCCGTCAGAACCTGCTCGGTAAACGCGTCGATTACTCTGGTCGCTCGGTCATCGTCGTTGGCCCGAAGCTAAAGATCAATCAGTGCGGCCTGCCAAAACAAATGGCGCTCGAACTATTCAAGCCGTTCGTCATCAGCTGGCTGATCAAGGGCGAATTCGCCCATAACATCCGCTCGGCGACTCGCCTGATCGAGTCGGGTGAGGCGGTTGTGTGGGACGCGCTGGACGAGGCGATCAAGGGCAAGTACGTGCTGCTCAACCGCGCACCGAGCTTGCACCGCCTGTCAATTCAATCCTTCCAGCCAGTCCTGGTCGAGGGTAAAGCCATTCAGCTGCATCCGCTGGTCTGCGCTGGTTTTAACGCCGACTTTGACGGTGACCAGATGGCTGTCCACCTGCCGCTTTCCAAGGAAGCGCAGGCCGAGGCACGCGAGCTGATGAGCGCTACTAACAACCTGTTGAAGCCTGCCGACGGTGCGCCAGTGCTGCACATCTCGCAGGATATCGTGCTCGGTAACTACTACTTGACGTATGACAAGCCGCAGGCCCAGACTGACGATGTCAAGTCATTTAGCTCAGTCTACGAGGCAGAACTGGCGTACGACAAGGGTGCTATCCAACTGCAAACGCCAATTCGCATCTATGCCAAGGGTAAATTACGCCAGACGACCTTGGGCCGCGTCTTCTTTAACGAGATTCTGCCAGAGGACTTCCCATATGACAACAATGTTCAGACGAAGAAGCAGCTGAAGAAGGTCTTGGCACAAATTTTCAACAAGTACGGTGCCGAGGAAACTGCCAAGATTGCCGACCGCATGAAGGGTCAGGCCTTCCGCTTCGCGACAACCGCGGCCGTGTCAACTGGTATGACCGACTACGTGCACTTTGACGAGATCGCTGAGTTCGTGGCTGAGGGCGACGCCAAGGCGGCCTTGATTTCCGAGCAATTCGACCAAGGTTTGATCACCGAGGACGAGCGTTACAACTTGACGGTGAATGCCTGGCGAAATGTGGATAATAAGATTACGGCCTTCCTCCAGGATCAGCTGGCGCACATGGACACCAGTATCTCGATGATGGTCAACTCTGGTGCTCGTGGTGATATCTCCAATGTCAAGCTGGCCAGCGCCATGATCGGTATCCAGGTTGACGCGGCTAACCGCGAGATCGAGCTGCCAATCCGTAGTTCCTACACCGGTGGTTTGTCCAGCCTGGAGGCCTTCGTGGCGACCCGTGGTGCGCGTAAGGGTCTGATCGACACCGCTTTGAAGACTGCCGACTCAGGCTACCTGACGCGACGTTTAGTTGATGTGGCACAGGACGTCTTTACGGTTGAGGACGTTGAAGGTGACGATGAAGGTTACGCGATCTACCGCTCAGAAACTGAGGAAACGATGATCGACTTCTCGAACCGCTTGGCTGGTCGGTATGCCGCTGAGACGATTCCAGGTCACGTCAACAAGGACGAATTGATCACTCGGGAAATTGCTGACTCAATTGATGACGATGAAAGTATCCAGAGTGTCAAGATTCAATCAGTCCTGTCAACCAACAACCTCAACGGTATTCCACAGCGCAGCTACGGCGTTGACATGTCAACCGGTAAACTGGTTGGCAATCATCAGCCAGTCGGTGTCATCGCTGCCCAGTCAGTCGGTGAGCCAGGTACTCAGCTGACCTTGCGCACCTTCCACAACTCCGGTGTGGCCGGTGGTGACATCACCCAGGGTCTGCCGCGCGTTGAAGAATTGTTTGAAGCGCGCACACCAAAGGGCCAGGCATATGTCACGGAAATTGCCGGGTTAGTTGATGTTTGGGAAGACGGCAAAAAGTACATCGTCCAAGTTACCCCAGAATCCGGCAAGGTTGAGCGCTTGCCGCTGGATGGCCGAACCATCGTGGTCAAGGCTGGTTCAAGTGTTAAGGCTGGCGATGTACTAGCAACTGGCGAAGGCGACACTCGTCCGCTCATCGCACCGTTTGACGGTGTGGTCGAGGCAGCCGAAGACACGCTAGTGATCGCTGCTGAAGCTGGAGCACCAGCTCGCTACGAAATCCCAGGCACCATGCAGTTGGTTGTTAAGGCTAATGACGTTGTCGAGGCTGGCGACCGCTTGACGGCTGGTTCATTGAACCTGCATGACTTGATGCGCCTCAAGGGCGTCGAGGCAACTCAGCGCTACATCATCAACGAAGTGCTGCGCATTTACGCCGCTCAGGGTCAAGACGTGGCCGACAAGCACCTGGAGATCATCGTTCGCCAGATGTTTAGTCGCGTCCAGATCGAAGACGCGGGCGACAGTGACTTTGTGACGGGCGACATCGTTTCTAAGGCTGCGGTGGTAAACACCAACAAGCAACTAGCGGCTGAGGGCAAAAACCTCATCAGCTACACCCAGTTGCTACTCGGTATCACCAAGGTGTCAATCTGGAGCGACTCATGGCTATCTGCTGCGTCCTTCCAGGACACCACTCGCGTGCTGATCAACGCTGCCGTATCTGGCCGCGCTGATCACTTGCATGGTCTCAAAGAAAACGTCATCATCGGCCGCAAGATTCCAGTAGGAACGGGTGCTGTCGAAGAGACGGAAACCGACGAGCCAAGCGAGGACGAGTTCGCTGACAATCAGGAGGAGGAACTAGCTGTAGCAGTATAAGCCAACTGGCTTTCTTTCTCGGAAAACCGCTCCGATGGATACGGGGCGGTTTTTCTATAGCAATTGCACGCAATCTATGCTATAATCTCTCCCAGAGTTTCCTCTTTTCGGAGCAAGCGGTGGTTTGAATGTGTACAGACCGCATGCTCGGCAGGAAAGGTATAGACACGGGGCGGAGTTGCTGAGTCCAAGCCGTAGGCGCTAAGAGAAGCTAGTTTTTGCGTGCAAAATCGCGCGCCAGCCCACTTTGTGCCACCAGGCGAATCGCCATAAGTCACTAAATCAACCAAGGAGAAATTGGATGCCAACAATCAACCAATTGGTGCGCAAGCCGCGCCAAACGGCTAAGAAAAAGTCCAAGTCGCCAGCACTGGGTCGCATTCACAACGCCCTGAAAACGCGTTACTACGACCAGAATGCACCGCTCAAGCGTGGTGTGTGTGTGCGTGTGACGACCAAGACGCCAAAGAAACCAAACTCAGCTTTGCGTAAAGTTGCCCGCGTGAAACTAAACAACGGCTACGAAGTCTGGGCCTACATCGGTGGTGAAGGTCACAACTTGCAGGAGCACGCTGTGGTCTTGATCCGCGGTGGTCGTGTGCCTGACCTTCCAGGTGTGCGTTATCACATCGTCCGTGGCGCGTTGGACCTTCAAGGTGTCAACAACCGCAAGCGGGGCCGTTCGAAGTACGGTACCAAGAAAGGGGATAAGTAATCATGCCTCGTAAAGTTACCAAGAAATTACAACGCCAACTACAGCCTGACCGCCGCTACCAAAGCGTGCTGGTACAGCGCCTGATCAACAAGTCAATGCTGGATGGCAAGAAATTGGCGGCTGAACGTGCTGTCTACACCGCACTGGAAACTGCTGCTAAAAAATTGGATTCAGAAGATCCACTGGCAGTGTTCGAGAAAGCCTTGAAAAACGTCAGTCCAAACTTTGAGGTGAAAAGCCGCCGTGTCGGTGGTGCCAACTACCAGATCCCATTCCCAGTTCAGGGACACCGTCAGTTGCACTACGCGTTTAGCTGGCTAGTCCAGTCAGCTCGCGCTCGTAGTGGCATGCCATATTCACAGCGTTTGGCGCTGGAAATCGTCGATGCGTATAACGAAGCTGGTGCCGCCTTCAAGAAGAAGGAAGACACCCACAAGATGGCCGAAGCCAACCGTGCCTTTGCACACTTTGCTCGCGGCTAATTGTCGGGAAAATGTAAACTCAGAAATCGCTCTGAAAAACGGGCGATTTTTGTTATAATGAGGAAAATGAGGAGGGGTAAATGGCAAGTTTTTCATTTGATATTGTGTCAGAAATTGACAAAGCCGAGCTGAATAATGTTTTCATGCAGGCGGAAAAAGAGATCCAAGGGCGGTACGATTTTAAGGGGACGAGTGCTGGGATTGACTGGCTGGATGATAAAAAAGGATTCAAGCTCACTGGTGATAACGACTGGCAGGTTGATGCGGTGCTGGACATTGTGCGCAAGAAACTGGCGGCTCGGGGTCAGTCGAGCAAAGTCCTCGATCTCACCAAAGAAAAGATCACCTCAAATCTCAAAACCACCTGGGAAATTCCTTTCAAACAAGGCCTCGACCAGCCGACCGCCAAGCGCATCGCTGCCGACATTCGCGCTGCGGCGCCCAAAGCCAAGCCGCAAATCCAAGGCGACCTCGTCCGTGTCACCTCCGCCTCGAAAGATGAGTTACAGAAAGTCGTTGGCTTGGTGCGTGAAAATGATTATGACACGCCGCTGCAGTGCGTGAATTATCGCTAAGAGCTTTATGGTTATGGTTGCGTCAGTCGGCTTTTACGCCGTATGATTAAGAGATGACGACTGAGTCTACCCCATCTGCCACCCCGCTGCCCGAGAACCTTGCGTTACTTGATAAGGCTGTTTTCAATCAGCAAGTCGCCACTGTCCTCCGCCTGGCTCGAGAACGAATGGCCGACGTTCGAAAGCTCAATCCTCATCAGTATCTAGAAGCCACTGTGCGGATTAACCAAGAACTATTTGCCGGGCTTATCGGTCAGCTGATGGCGGTAAGCGGATGGGTGCAACAACATACCAAAAACGGAGAAGAATACGTATATATTGAAGATCATAAACTCCAGTGCGCCGGTTGCCTGATTGTCGCGAACAAGTCTGATCCAGAAATCGTACTTGGTGGTCTTGGCGTAACACCAGAGGGCACCACGGCCCAGTATGTCGTTCCGCTGGATGTCCTTATCCAGTTTCCGCAGCTGATGGATATTGAACAGGCCAAGGCTATTTTACAGCTGTACACGCCTGAGGTCCTTGATTATTTGAATAATATACGACCAGTTGATCCAAACAATAATTGTATCGACTCAGCTCGAATGATCAAGGAGCTGGTAGATATTCCGATTAATGAAATTCCTTTTAGGCGATTGTCGAATAGAGACCTTAATCGAGTCATTAAGGCGATAAACATTCACTGCAAGGTACTGGCTTCACTTGATCCGTATATGCCATACGATATTATGTATAAGGGCCTCGCGCTTCATAATAGGGAATGGGTTGAATTGAATACGGCGGGTGCGATGTATGTGCAATCTGTCTCCGTGGAAACCCTCGCCACCACGAGAGTCTGTGATTCTCTAGTGATGATGGTGCGTGCAACGCTCCTTGGTCGGTCTGATGCTCAAAACAAAGATTATTTACTCATGGCCAAGGGTATACAACAAATCCAATCAGGTCGTAGCCAAATTCCGCGCTAAGACAGGGCTCATTCACAAAACGCCAATCGTCTGCTATAATACAGCTCAAGCGTAGTTTTTTGGTGCGTCAAAATAGCTCCGGAGAATCTCGAACAATAACTATTTTTAACAAAGGAAAGACAATGGCAGCAAACGTTCCATTACAAAACTTTAGAAACATTGGTATCATTGCCCATATTGACGCCGGTAAAACGACGACCACTGAGGGTATCTTGTACCGCACTGGCTTGACACATAAAATTGGTGTAGTTAAGGGTGACGGCGACGGTGCGACCACCGACTGGATGGCGCAGGAAAAGGAGCGGGGCATTACCATTACCTCGGCGGCGGTGACCTGCTTCTGGAAAGACCATAAGATTAACATTATCGACACGCCAGGGCACATCGACTTTACTGCTGAGGTGGAGCGTTCGCTACGCGTGCTCGACGGCGCAGTGACCGTGTTTGACGGCAAGATGGGTGTTGAGGCGCAGTCTGAGACCGTCTGGCGCCAGGCTAACAAATACGGCGTGCCGCGCATTTGCTTCGTTAACAAGATCAACCAGACCGGTGGTGACTTCTGGAAATCTTTGGAATCAATTCACAATCGCTTGAGCAAACAAGCCTTTCCAATTCACATCCCAATTGGTTTTGAAAAGACGATTAACGGCGTGGTCGACCTCGTCGACATGAAAGCCTACACCTACGATGATTACACCGACCACGAGTTGAAAGTTGGCGAAATCCCGGCTGATATGCTGGAGAAGGCGAAGAATGCTCGCGCCCTGCTGGTGGAAAATGCCGTTGAGGCTGATGATGAATTGATGATGAAGTTCCTCGACCAGGGTGAGGAAGCGATTACTATCGACGAACTGAAAATGGCGCTGCGTAAGCGAGTGCTGGCTGGTGACTTCTTCTTAGTCACTGGTGGTGACGGCCGTGGTGTCATCGTGGAGAAGCTGCTTGACCTGATGGTTGACTACTTGCCAAGCCCGCTGGACGTTGACGAAATTTGGGGTAAAAATCCAAAGACTGGCGATGAAGTGAGCCGCAAGCCAGACGAAAAAGAGCCGATGAGCGCTCTCGCGTTCAAGATCGCTACTGACCCATTCGTTGGTAAATTGATCTTTATCCGCGTCTATTCCGGTGTCTTGAGCTCGGGCAGCTACGTCCTGAATACCACCACTGGCGACAAAGAGCGTATCGGCCGTATCGTGCGCATGCACGCCGACAAGCGCGAGGAAATCGACAAAATCGGTGCTGGCGACATCGCGGCAGTGGTTGGTTTGAAGAGCACCGGTACTGGTAATACCTTGACTGATCCAGCGCACCCAATTGCCCTGGAAAGTATCGAGTTCCCAGAGCCACCAGTATCCATCGCCGTTGAGCCAAAATCAAAGGCCGACCAAGAGAAGATGGCATTGGCCTTGCAGCGTCTGGCTGAGGAAGACCCAACCTTCCGCATCCACACTGACGAAGAAACTGGCCAGACGATTATGTCCGGCATGGGTGAGTTGCACCTCGATATCTTGATCGACCGTATGAAGCGCGAGTTCAAGGTTGAAGCGAACATTGGCGAGCCGCAGGTGGCCTTCCGCGAGTCAATCAAGGGCCGCGCCGAAGTCCAGGGTAAGCACGCCAAGCAGTCTGGTGGTCGCGGTCAGTACGGTGACGTTTGGGTACGCTTTGAGCCAAACGAAGCTGGCAAAGGCTTTGAATTTATCGACGAGATTAAGGGTGGCGTGGTTCCTCAGGAATATCGCCCGGCTGTGATGAAGGGTATCAAGGAAACCTTGGAAGGTGGTGTCATCGCTGGCTATCCAGTGGTTGACGTCAAGGCAACGCTGTATGATGGTTCGTACCACGATGTCGACTCCTCGGAACTAGCTTTCTCGCTAGCAGGTTCATTGGCAGCCCGCGAAGGTATCAAGCAAGCAACCCCAATCCTGCTCGAGCCAGTCATGAAAGTTGAAGTTACCACTCCAGAAGAGTTCATGGGCGACATCATCGGCGACCTGAACTCACGCCGCGGCCGCATCGACGCCATGGAAGATCTGATGGGCGGCGCCAAATTGGTCAAGGCCTTTGTGCCGCTGGCTAATATGTTTGGCTACACCTCAGACATCCGCTCGATGAGCCAGGGTCGCGCAGCCAGCACCATGGAGCTCGCGCAGTACGAGGAAGTTCCACCAAACGTAGCGCAGGAGATTATCGAAAAGCGCAACGCCTAGGGTGTGATGATAATGAATAATACCGCTCCTTACGGGGCGGTATTATTATTGGCTAACGGAACTCAGCGGTTATTGTGTCTCAGTAACTTCTCGTGCTGCTTCCTGCTGTGATTCCGCATATAAATTGAGAGCAATCTCTACAGCTTGTTGTATGGTTGGGTCCAGTGTCTCTAGATCCTCATACGATAGTTCACCATTTTCAACTTTTTCATATGTTAGTTGCCCGAACCATTCGAAGAACTTTCTCCTGTCTTTGTCGGTTTCTGGATTTCTTGTGACCTTGTCATAATCTGTCCAGGCCTTAGCTTCTGATGTTGCAGTCATGCTTTACTCCTCTTGCTATTTTATTCAAACTGTCAAATTATAGCAGGTAATCAACATCGTGTCAATAGTCCAGACCAACATTCTACCACTGTTGACGCCACAGACCAATGTGTGTTACAATCACAAAGTAATTTCTATTACGCGTAATATCAACTGTTCTCCTTGATGAATGAGCAGGTCTGGCTATGATTGAAGTGTTTATTATGAACGCCTCACGCAGAACCCAGAAACCGCACGTCATCAGGAGTATTTAAGTGGGAGTGAGGAAAAGTGAAAACACTTCTCGGTACCAAACTTGGTATGACCCAGCTCTTGGCTGAAGACGGCAAAGCCATTCCGGTGACGCTGATCCAAGCCGGCCCTGTCACCGTGACTCAGGTGAAAACTGTCGAAACCGACGGTTACAATGCGGTACAGGTCGCTTATGGAGAGGGTAAGAACCTGAGCAAGGCCGTGGCTGGACACGTCAAGCCAGCCCAAGTGACCCCGAAGCACATTCGGGAATTCCGCGTCGACGAGATCCCTGAAGGTCTCAAAGTTGGCGACGAAATCAACGTTTCCGCGTTCGAAGTCGGCGATTCTGTCGATGCGACCGGAACCAGCAAAGGTAAAGGTTTCGCTGGAACCATTAAACGCCACAACTTTAAGCGTCACCGCAAGACGCACGGTGGTAAAGGTAATACTCGTAAGCCAGGTTCAATTGGCTCGATGTATCCACAAAAAGTGTTCAAGGGTAAGACGATGGCTGGCCACATGGGTCACGAGCGTGTTACGGTCAAGAACCTGGAAGTGGCATATGTTGATCCAGAGACCAATCTGATCGGGGTAAAGGGCGCTGTGCCTGGGCCGCGAAAAGGGCTGATCATTTTAGGAGGTAACAAGTAATGGCTGAATCAACCAAACTTCCTAAAGACATTTTCGCTGTTGACGTGCCAAATCACGAATTGTTGAAATTGGCATATGACGGCTATCTAGCCAACGCTCGTTTGGCGAGCGCAACCACCAAGCAGCGCGGTGAAGTTTCCGGTGGTGGTAAAAAACCATGGAAGCAAAAGGGAACTGGTCGGGCACGTTTCGGCTCAACCCGTAACCCAATCTGGCGCGGTGGTGGTGTGGTCTTTGGCCCACGCGGCAACGAAAACTACACTAAAAAATTGTCTAAAACCGCCAAGAAAGTGGCAATTCGCCAAGCCTTGACGGTAGCACATGAGGCGAAGAAGATTAGCGTATTGCCGTATGAAGAAAAGGTTACTGGCAAGACTCGCGATGCTGTCGCCTTTTTGAAGCAGTTCAAGCTTGATAGAAAAGTACTGCTTGTCACGAGTGAAAAGACGCCAGAGTTGATGCGCGCAACTAACAACTTGCAAGAGGTATTGGTGATCCGTGCCAATTACCTTAGCGTGTATCATATCCTGAACGCTGATCATATTGTTATCTCACCACAAGCCCTCGACATCATCACCGCATGGCTCGGTAAGGAGGAAGCGTAATATGAAACAGATGACAATTATCCCACGCATTAGCGAGAAAGCATATGCACAGAGCGCCAATGGCGTGTACGTGTTCCGCGTTCCGCTCAACCTGAATAAAAACGAGATCAAAGCAGCAGTTGAAGCGCAATTTGACGTTACTGTCCTGAAGGTGAAAACCTTGGTACAAGACGGCAAAGCTGTGCGTTTCTCACGAGGTAAGAACCGCTATCCTGGCACGACTACGCGCAAGGATTGGAAGAAGGCTTACGTGACGCTGAAAGATGGCGATAAGCTCGATGTGTTTGACGCAGTAGAGCAGCAGATGGAGGAGACCAAGTAATGCCAGTGAAAGCTTACAATCCAACCACTCCTGCTCGTCGCGGCATGACGAGCCAGGACTTGTCGGATATCACGACGAAGAAACCGCTCAAAAGTCTGACCAAAGCCAAAAAGCAAAATGCCGGCCGCAACAACCAAGGCCGCATCACCGTGCGTCATCGCGGCGGTGGCGTTCGCCGTCACTACCGTTTGGTGAACCACAATCTGCCGAGCGGCTTGACTCTGACGGTTAAAGAAATTGAGTACGATCCAAACCGCTCAGCACGCATTGCTCGAGTGAAAGATCAGTACAATCTGTACCACTACGTATTGGCCGACACCTCAATGGTCAAGGGCAAGACGATTCAGACTGGCGAGGAAGCGCCAATCGAGGCATCAAACCGCCTGCCGCTGTCTGCTATCCCTGTTGGTACGATGATTTATGCTGTTGAACTGACTGCCGGCAAAGGTGCGCAAATGGTTCGCGCCGCTGGTGCCAAAGCTCAGTTGATGGCCAAAGAAGGCAATTACGCAACCATCAAATTGCCGTCTGGTGAAGTTCGCAAAGTTCGCCTGGAAGCAACCGCTGCCATCGGTACAGTCGGTAACGTCCAGCACCAGAACGTCAAAATCGGTTCAGCTGGTCGCCGCCGCCGCAAGGGTATTCGCCCAACCGTCCGCGGTGTCGTCATGAACGCCGCAGATCACCCACATGGTGGTGGTGACGGTGGTCGCCACGGTACTGGTAAAGCACCACGTACGCCATGGGGTCAATTGACGCTGGGTTATCGAACTCGCCGCCGCAAAGGCTCAAATAAATTAATCGTACGCACGCGTCACGACGCGAAGAGGAAGAGGTAAATCACGATGAGTCGTTCATTAAAGAAAGGTCCATTCGTCGATGTGAAGCTTGCGAAAAAAGTCGCTGCTCTCAGCCTTGACGATCGAACCGTTATCAAAACGTGGGCGCGCGCTTCGACCATCACCCCAGAAATGGTCGGTCGAACCATCGCCGTCTACAACGGTAAGATGCACGTGCCTGTGCTGATTACTGAAAACATGGTTGGCCACAAACTCGGTGAGTTTAGTCCAACTCGTAAGTTCCGTAAGCACGGCGGAAAGGATAAGAAGTAATCATGGCTGATACAACTTATACTGTTCGCGCTTACGCCAAAGGTGTTGATCAAACACCACGCAAGGTTAGCTTGGTGGCTGCCCTAGTACGCGGCCGCACCGTCGCTGATGCATTGGTTATCTTGGAGCACGTGCCAAAACGCGCTGCTTTGCCTGTCAAAAAGGCAATCGACAGCGCCAAGGCAAATGCCATCAACAACCACGGCTTGGACGCTAAAAGCTTGGTAATTACCACCTTGAGCGTTACCACTGGTACGCGTCTACGCCGCTTTAAGCCAGCGTCACGCGGCCGTGCGTTGCCATTCCAGAAAAAGACGTCAAACATTTTGGTTGAAGTAACTGGCACCGAGAAGCCAAAGAAAGCGCCTGCGAAGAAACCAGAGACCAAGGCAAAGGCAGAGACCAAACCTGCCAAGCCTGCAGCGAAAAAAGCCGCCGAAACCACGGCAAAAAAGGAGGAGAAGTAAATGGGTCAAAAAGTGAATCCAATCAACTTCCGCCTACAAGTTCACAAGAACTGGAGCTCTCGTTGGTTTACGGCCAATAAGAAAGAGTTTGCGGAGGCAATTCGCCAGGATCACGAAATCCGCGAATTGATTGAGAAGAAATTTGCCTCACGCCCAACCATCAATCGCATTGAGATTGAGCGGAGTGCCAACTTGATCACGGTAACCATTCACACAGCGAAAGCTGGTGTGGTGATCGGCCGTGGTGGTGCAGGCGTGAATGAATTGAAAAAGCAAGTTGAGAAAATCGTCGGTCAGGCAGTTCGCATCAACATCGAGGAAGTCCGCCGACCGGAACTAGCAGCCAAATTGGTGGCTGAAAACATCGCCCGCCAGTTGGAGCGCCGCATCAACTTCCGCCGCGCAACCAAAATGACCGCACAAAACACCATGAGTGCTGGCGCCAAAGGTATCCGCATCGAGGTGGCTGGTCGTTTGAACGGTGCTGAAATGGCACGCCGCGAAAAGGTGATCGAGGGCTCAGTGCCGCTACACACCCTTCGCGCTGATATTGACTTCCACTGTGCTCGCGCCCAGACACCAGCTGGTATCATCGGCGTGAAAGTGTGGATTTATAAGGGAGAAAGGAGTCGCTAAATGCTGTTACCGAAAAAGACTAAATATCGCAAAGTTCGCATCGGTAAAAACCGTGGTCAAGCAACCCGTGGTAATTACATCGCGTTCGGCGACTTTGCACTGCAATCACAATCAAACGAGCGCATCAACTCCCGCCAAATCGAGTCCGCTCGTCAGGCAATGACCCGCTACATCAAGCGTGGCGGTAAGATTTGGATCCGGATTTTCCCACACACTCCAGTTACTCGCAAGCCACTCGGTTTGAAGATGGGTGGTGGTAAGGGTAATCCAGAGTTCTTTGTTGCCAAGGTGAAGGCCGGCACGGTGATGTTTGAAATGCAGGGCGTTTCCGAGGAGACGGCCCGCGAGGCAATGCGCCTGGCAAGCCACAAACTACCAGTCAAATGTAAGTTCATCAAGCGGGAGGACGCATAATGACTGAGACAAAGAAAACCGCAAAAGCAGCAGTTGTAAAGACCGTTGACGATTTGAAGAAGGAACTCGCCGAAAAGCGAAATGACCTGCTTCAAGCAAAGCGTTCTCACGCTGCTGGCGAATTAGTTAATCCAAAAGCGTTGCGTTCACTCCGCAAGGACATCGCGCGCCTGCTGACACAACTTAACGAAAAGGAGAGCAAGTAATGGCCCGACGAACACTGATTGGCGTCGTAACGAGTGCCAAGCGCGACAAGACCATCACTGTGACGGTCACCAGCCGCGAAACGCATCCGCTCTACGGCAAACAGTACACCGTGACTCGCAAGTACACTGCTCATGATGAGACCAATCAAGCAGGCGAAGGCGACAAGGTGCAAATCGAAGAGACTCGCCCAATTTCCAAGACCAAGAGCTTTACCCTGGTCAAGGTGATTGAAAAGTCTCGCGGTTCTATCAAACTAAAGGCTGAAGTTTCTGGCGAAACTGAGGAAGAGGCCAAGGAGGATAACAAATGATCCAACAAGAATCTCGCCTCAAGGTAGCTGACAACTCGGGTGCCAAAGAAGTATTGTGCATTCGCGTTCTCGGCGGTACCCGTCGCCGCTACGCTCGCGTTGGTGACGTGATCGTCTGTTCAGTCAAAGATGCCAGCCCAACCGGCAACGTCAAAAAGAAATCTGTCGTCAAGGCTGTGGTGGTTCGCACCCGCGACCAAATCCACCGCAAAGACGGCTCAACCATTTGCTTTGATGACAACGCCGTGGTGATTATCAACGATGACAAGCAGCCAAAGGCTACCCGTGTCTTCGGCCCAGTGCCACGCGAACTACGCGACATGGGCTACATGAAGATTATCAGCTTGGCTCCGGAGGTACTCTAATGGCTCGTATTCACAAAGATGACACCGTAAAAATAATTGCTGGTAAGAACAAGGGTACGACTGGTAAAGTCCTGAAAGTTAACACCAAAGATCAGACTGTTCTGGTCGAAGGTGTTGGCGTCGGGCACCGCCACGTCAAGCCAAGCCAGTACAACCCAAAAGGCGGCAAGAAAGATATCCACGTACCGATGGACATCAGCAAAGTCGCGCTGGTTGTTGACGAAAAGTCAGGCAAAACCAGCCGGGTTGGTTTAGTAAAGAACGCTGACGGCGGCAAAACTCGCGTCGCTCGCCAAGCAAAAAATAAGGAGATTAAATAATGGCAGAGAAGAAAACCGTCGTGCCAGCTCCTCGCTTGAAAGCCTTGTACCAGGAAAAATACCTGAAGGAACTGCAAGCCGAACTAGATCTAAAGAACGTGCACCAAGTGCCAGCTTTGGAAAAGATCATCGTGAGCGTTGGCACCGGCAAAAAGAAAGATGACAAGCGTCATTTTGAAATTGTCAAAAACACCGTTGAGAAAATCACCGGTCAGGCACCAGTTGCCCGCCAAGCAAAGAAGTCAATCGCTGGTTTTAGTATTCGTAAAGGCATGGGTGCGCCAATCGGCGTTAGCGTCACGTTGCGCGGCAGCAGGATGTACGAGTTCATGGATCGTTTGATCAACGTGGCACTGCCACGCGTCCGCGACTTCCACGGCGTCGGTCTGAAATTTGACAAAGGCGGTAACTACAACCTGGGTATCATCGAGCAGTCAATATTCCCGGAACTGACGTTCGAGGAAACACAGATTTTGCACGGCTTGCAGGTAACATTTGTCATCAAGAACGGCAGCAAGGAAGCGTCAAGAGCCTTGCTCGAGAAGTTCGGCATGCCGTTTGAGAAGAAAGGAGGCGTTAAGTAATGAGTGAAACTATTAATAGCCTCAATCGTGAACACTACGCAGATTGGACACCTGAACAGGAAGGTTGGGGTGCGATTGATCCAGAGGACTGGACACCCGAGCAAGAAGGCTGGGGTATCCCAGATGATGAGCGTACAGTTGAGTTAGACGGAGGTAATGATTAATGGCTAAGAAATCAATGGTCGCTCGCGACAAAAAGCGTCTGAAGATGATTGCAAAATACGCTGCGAAGCGCGCTGAGCTCAAAGAACTTGGCGACCTCGACGGTTTGCAGAAATTGCCTCGCAACTCGAGCCCGACTCGGCACAAGAACCGCGACAGCATTTCCGGCCGTCCACGCGGCTACATGCGCCAGTTTGGCCTGAGCCGCATCAATTTCCGCGAAAAAGCAGCCAAGGGCGAAATCCCAGGCATAACAAAGAGTAGTTGGTAAGAAGGAAAGGAGATTCGACAATGTCTATGCAAACTACAGACCCAATCGCCGACCTTCTGACGCGCATTCGCAATGCGAAACTGGTTGGCAAGACGGAAGTTCGTGTTCCGTCCAGCAAGATGAAAAAAGTCATCGCTGAGCAATTAGTCAAAAACGGCTACCTTGCAGATGTTAAACTAGAGGACGCCAAGCCTCGCGGTGTGCTGGTCGTGACCATCAACGAAGCAGGTACCAACAGCACCATCAACGAGATCACCCGCGTATCAAAGCCAGGCCGTCGTGTCTACGTCGGCGCTAGCGAGATTCCAAAGGTGAAAAGCGGCCGCGGTTTGGTACTCATCTCAACCTCAAAAGGTGTCATGACTGGCGCTGAAGCAGCCAAGGCTAAGCTTGGTGGTGAGTTGTTGTTGAAGGTGTATTAATCTAACACTGCTAGCTGGAAGGAAAGCGCTCGGGGAAGTCCTGGGCGCTTTTGCATGCTCAAATTACTTCCGTTATAATACAGCTATGCGCGACGATAACCCCATCCCATTTGCCACTCGTATTAAAGAACTATGTATTGATTGGCTAGTCATCAGCGCTTATCTGCTCTGTCTTTTTGCCGTGTCAATGGCCTGTTACTTTATGACGCTTGGTGGTATCCCGACCTTTTCTGAGTTGCACAGTCAACTCATCGCTACGTTTGCGTCAGTTTTGGTTGTCGTCGCACTATTTACCCATCTTGACTTCAAGAGCGGTAGCATCGGCAAGCGCACCGCCGGGCTAGAGATTTATTTTGTACATAAAAGCGTTAGCCGCAGCTTCGTTCGTAATGGTATCAAATTTCTCCCTTGGCAAATTGGCCATATGGCTGTCATTCACGGAGTGTACACTGAGTTCGACACAATGAGTATCGTATTGTCACTTATCTCCTGTATTCTGTTGGTCATTATGTTCTTGATGGGTACCATACGCCGCGACCGGCGACACCTCGGGGATATGCTGGCTGGGACACAGGTGCAATTAGCAAAGCGCGAGCAGGAGTAGTGTATGTTATACTCGCCGCTGTTTTATGCGGACGAGTTACGATCTCAGCAACGTAGACAGCAGGGCAACCGAGAGTATACAGGTGAGTAATGCGGCCGGCATCAATGTTGGTCATTGTCTCGTTGAGATCCATTGCCTTAGGAGAGTGTTTTGCTTGCTAGCAAAGTACTTTTATGGTATAATGCCAAAGTAATGACAGAGAAGGTATGCGACACAGGGGAATACACTCCTAGTAGTTCATCATCAATTAATGTATTACTTGACGAGGTGAATAGGGAGAGGACAATACGGCGGGAGATAGATGATATTGCCCGTGAGATGCGTGAGATTGACGATAGTATTGCTAGACTAAAAACAATACGCCGTGGACTAGAGTCTACTCATGAGATGGACGGCATTGATCAGACGATAGATAGACTAAATGCAAAACGTGCTGGGCTAGTACAAAAACAAAAAGTAGGGCAGTTGAAGCTTCAGCAGACCAGGAATACCGGTCAGAAGAGGCTAGGGCGTAGGGTCGGAAAAAGGTTAGAGCAGGAAATTCGTAATATATATAAACAGGGTCACGAATATAGTGGAGATACACTTGTTGAGGTTGCTGCGGCCGGTCTTGCAGAGCATGTTTATAGCGTAATAATATCGGACGATCCAGATAATCAACCACAAGAAAGGAATAACCATGACTCATGAATCCCCAGAATCCACTATCAGCGGAAAAATTGGTAACGTTTTACGCCGACCGCTAGCTAGCCTTATGGGCGTAGTGGCACTGTTTGCCTCTGGCTGTGGCCTGTCGGGATTGGACGCCAAGCCAGCCCCAGCGACTGTTACCGTGACCACGACGAACAGGCATCCGCAAACGACCGAGACGCCACGAGCAACACAAACCGTACGCGTCACCGAAACTGTGACGCCGTCCCCGTCAGAACCAACCTCGCGTCCGACAAAGACTACGCCTAAAGAGGGAGACATCATCACCGTCGGCGGGCAAATTACCTGTGCCAACGGCGAGAAGTTTGTCGGTGCGTGGGTAGAGAGAACAAACGGGAAAATAAAATCGGACTGGGTGGAGACTAATCCAACTAGCGACCAGTCGGTCGTTGACACTAAAGACATGGTGGGTGTGATCGGCGAAAAAATAAAAGTTTCCGTTGGTTGTGCTGGAACGAAGAAGGATTGGGGTACAGTAAGCTATTCTGGCTTTACAAAATTTACCGGTAAGGATCTTGATATCACCTGCTATCCTAATGGTAACAACGGCTGGTGCGAGGTGAAAGAGAAGTAGCGTTGTATATGTTGACATACGGCACAACTATAGTATAATTTAGAAACTATATGATTTGTATTAAAAGAGGAGTTTTACTCTTTGGGAGCGTAAAATATGCACGAGTTAGCACAACCAAACAACAAAGGCAGCCGTCTTGAGATAAATCAAAGACCAATTGATCATACTGATACGACAAATCGTCTCAGTGCCGCTGCTATCGTGAATACATTGGGTCCAGGATTAAACATCAAGATGCTGACGCCAGATCAAATGAATGCCATCCATGGCTATTATGATGATCTTTTCCAGAAACGGACTGAATTATGGCAAACGGTATTTGACTCCAAGAAAATTCGACCATACGGCCTTTCGGAGGATTTTTCAACCATAGGCGAAGCTTATCGTGAGCTGGATGTGATCAATGGTGATCCGACGGAGCATATGCTATCACTTCAGAATACCTTCGCCCATTATTGTGCAGATGGTCAGCATGATCTTGTATTCAAAGGCTTAGATGCTAAGCAATATGACCTATACAGGCTTCTCAAAGAAGAACTCAAGGAGGTGCGCGAATTTAATCTAGTAGCAGGTTCGTCAGCAGATGTGAGTCACGATAGAGATAGCGCTACATATGATTTAACCTTCGGCACCTATCTGGAGGGAATGCCTCTCAGTCAGTTCAAATGTAAGGGAATGGGGCGCAGCTACGAGCATGGAATTGTCGGCTACAATGACGCACAGCCCGCTACCGCCAAAACAATTGACGGACTTAGGAGGGCTGCACGTGTATTATCGGGTCTAACAGAATCTGTGAACGAGGAACTCTCCGATCAGCTGAATGAAGCGGGTATCCAGATTACAACTGATACAATATCTATCCAGGAAATTGGCGGTTTGGAAGAAAAGGTATTGGAAAGCTTTTACGGGCTAGAGGCAGATATGAAAGAGCGTCAGCAAATATGGCGCGATGAACTGATGGGTGCCGGAGGAAAAATTGAAACCGTCTCGAGACTCAGCACTAAGGCCATCCGTATGTTCGACCTCTTGAAAAACGCCGCTGGGACTGATCCTCAAAAGTAGGCAAAGTCCCCGAGAGTTGAATCGTGCTTATACCTTGCATTTCACCCCTAATCTATGCTAAAATACCAGAGTTAATATCAAATCACACGAAAGGTGAGTAATGAGTCTGAGTCGAATCGGAAAACTGCCGGTGGTTATTCCGGCCGGTGTGACAATCACGGTTGACTCTGGTGACGTGGTCGTAAAGGGCCCGAAAGGTGAATTGACACAATTCATCACGCCAGCGGTTGAGGTGAAAGTCGAAGACGGACAAGTCACGGTTCATCCGAAGGATGAGTCCAAAACTGCTCGCGCCCAGCACGGTCTGATGCGCGCGCTAATCAACAACATGGTAATCGGCGTGACTAAAGGTTACGAAAAGCGCCTCGAGGTCAATGGTGTCGGTTTCCGCGTGAGTTCCAGCAACAACGAGCTGGAAATGGCGCTCGGATTTTCACACCCAGTCAAATACAAAGCCCCAGAAGGCATAACCGTTACCAATGAAAAGATGACTATCATCGTCAGCGGTATCAATAAACAGCAAGTCGGCCAAGTCGCTGCGGAAATCCGCGCGCTGAAGAAGCCTGAGCCATACAAGGGCAAGGGTATCAAGTACGCCGACGAGCAAATTTTGCGCAAAGCAGGAAAGACAGGTAAGTAATCATGACTGAGAACAAGAAATTACTCAACCAAGCTCTTCGCAAAAACCGCGTTCGCGCGAAAGTTTCAGGCACTGCAGAGCGCCCACGCCTGACGGTCACCATCAGCAATATGCACGTTAGTGTTCAGCTGATCGACGACGTCGCAGGCAAGACATTGGCTGCCGCAACCACCGTTGGCACCAAAGCAAAAGGTACGATGAGCGAAAAATGTGCTGCCATCGGTACTGAAATTGCCAAGAAAGCAAAGAAGAGTAACATTAGCGCAGTAGTCTTTGACCGCAATGGCCGCCAGTACGCTGGTCGCTTGAAAGCATTGGCTGATGCTGCGCGCCAAGAAGGATTGGAGTTCTAGTATGGCAGAACAAGCTGCAAATACTACCCCACGCGCAGAAGGCCGCCGGCCTCGCAGTCCGCGTGGTGGTCGCCGCGATGACCGGCGAAATGTGCGCGATGACGCACCAAAAGAGTTTGAAGAATTGGTCATCAACATTGACCGCGTCAGCCGCGTGGTGAAAGGTGGCCGCCGTTTCCGCTTTAAGGCGTTGGTGGTTGTCGGTAACCGCAAGGATAAGGTTGGTGTCGGTGTGGCCAAAGGTGCCGACGTGCAAGCTGCTGTTGCCAAGGCAACCTCAGTTGCCAAGAAGCACTTGATCACTTTGCCACTGAGCGGCGAAACCATTCCACACGACAGCGAAGTTAAGTTCTCAGGCGCCCGAGTGCTAATCAAGCCGGCTGCTCCTGGTACTGGTATCATCGCTGGTGGTGTTGTCCGACAAATCATCGGTGTAACTGGTGTTCGCAACCTATTGACCAAGTCGCTTGGTTCAACCAACAAGGTGAACATCGCCTATGCAACTATTGAAGCATTAAAATCATTGGTTCCACGCGAAGAATGGCTCAATGCTCAGCCAGTCAAAAAGACTGCTAAAAAGGAGGCTAAGTAATGAAATACAACGATCTCCAAGTCTCAGCAAACAAGAATAAAAAGCGCGTTGGTCGCGGTATCGCTGCTGGTCAAGGTAAAACCGCTGGTCGTGGTACCAAAGGTCAGAACGCCCGCACTGGTAAAAAGCTTCGCGCCATGTTCCAGGGTGGTCAGCGCCCACTGGCTCAGGCCGTACCAAAGGCTCGCGGTTTCAAGAGTCTGCGCACACCAGCTCAGGTAGTCTATCTCGACCACTTGAACACCTTTGACGGCAAAACTGTTGACAACGCGCTGTTGTTTACCGAAGGCTACATCGCCACGCCGTTCCATACGGTCAAGGTGATCGCTCGCGGTGAATTGAAAGCTAAGGTTGACTTGAAAGTACAAGCTGCTTCCGCTTCGGTTGTTACAGCGATTGAAAAAGCTGGCGGCTCATTTGAGAAAGTCGCTACACCTTTGCGCCAAAGCATGAAAGAAGCCAAGGAAAAATAATTTCCTTTAGCGACTAGAAAATCCCCTTTGTAAGAGAAGGGGATTTTCCTTTATCTTGGTGAGTCGGACTACTTTTCGCTACATTTCTGCGGTGCAACGAAATAAATCGTTACACGCCTGTTGGCCGTATCGTCACTATTGTCATGATCGGCGACCGTTAGCTCAGAAACAGTAATCTTACGCTCTGGAATTCCATTAGATACCAAATCGTGCTTAATCTTATTGGCACGCTCCAAAGCCAGCTTTGAGCCCTCACCCGTCTCATTAGGGACCAGCTCAATCGAAAATTGCTTGTCAGTATTAAATTTGTAAAGCACCCCTAGCTTAGCCATTTCAACGTTGGAAGTTCCACGTTGGTACTGCGTTGAATCTGGCTTAAAGAGAATGCTACGAAACTTAAACCTACCGTCCTCTAACACAAAATAGCCATCCTTTACGTGCGTATAGCCAGATCTTCGAAAATCCGCAGACGTTAGGCATTTTGTGGCCTTTGTAGCTGAGCCTTGCTGATTGTCTTTATCCTCCTCATTGTCATTATTCTTATCGGGCCTGGTCGCTCGCTGACGTGAAGTTGTTGTATCAGCTGAAGAAGTGGAGTTATTCGACACAATAATAATTGTTATGATAACCCCAACTATCACCAACACGCCGACAATCGCCAGCATAATCCATAGCCATAGCTTACTTTTCTTTGGCGGATAATGTGGCGGTAATTCTGGGCTTAGCTGCGGCATTGGCGATGGAGTTACTGGAGTTTCGGGCTGCTGTTGCATATGACACCTCAATCTTGCGTTATGTTAATTATTTCAATTATAGCGCATGTGCTTTATGTTTTTAGTATGGAAATATCGGCCGCGGTCATGTATAATTGACAGAGTTAAGAATTGTTAGTGACTATGAGGGGCTAAAACATGAATTGGAGAATAATTTTCCGGTCGCTGAAAAATAAAGATATGCAGAAACGCCTGGCCATTGTGGTGGGGATTATTGTGGTGTATCGAATGCTGGCGCATATTCCGGTGCCGCTAGCGAATCCGACACAGATGAAGACGGCACTGGCGGCCGCACTGGGGCAGACCGACCTCGGTGGATTCTTGAACTTGCTTTCGGGTGGCGCGCTGGCGAGCTTTTCACTCGTGCTGGTTGGGCTCAGTCCATTCATTACCGCTAGTATCATCACCCAGCTTCTCACCAAGGCCATTCCAAAGCTCGAGGAGCTACACAAGGACGGCGAATCAGGCAGGCGCAAGATCCAGCAGTGGACGCGGCGGCTAACCATCCCACTGGCTATCGTCCAGTCAACCGCCTTTATATTCCTCTTGCGCCAGACAGTGCTAGCTGGTGGTACGACCACACTGAGCGATCCAACGATGCTCGAGTGGACAGTTGGCGTGACAGCAATGACGGCCGGTTCGGTGTTACTCATGTGGCTGGGTGAATTGATTACCGAGCAGGGTATCGGTAATGGTATCTCTATCTTGATTTTCGCTGGTATCATCAGCCAGATCCCGCAGATGCTTGGTTCGCTCATTTCGTCGCTCGGCAACACCTCGACTGGCGGCCTGAATGTCTTTAACTGGTTTACCTTGCCGGTGAATCCAACTGTCTTTTGGCTGGTGGTGATCATGGCTATCGCCTCGCTCATCGTTCTCTACTTCTTGGTAAAAATTAACGAAGCCCAGCGCGTCATCACCATCAATTACGCCAAGCGTATCCACGGCAACTCCAGCTACGGCGGCATCAAGAGCATCCTGCCGGTCAAGCTCATCGCTGCCGGCGTCATCCCGGTCATCTTTGCCGTCGCCTTCCTCAGCTTGCCGCAATTTATCGGCCAGGTCATGAAGGCCTCGGGCAATCCAAACCTGCAAAACACTGCTAACACCCTGATCACGTGGTTTCAGGCACCCAACCCGGGCTCCTTTACCGGCAGCACCTGGGAGGCATTCATTTACCCGACGCTGTATTTCCTCCTGGTTATTGCCTTTACCTATTTCTACACCGGGATCGTCTTTAACGCCAACGAAATTGCTGAGAATCTGCAAAAGCAGGGCGGCTTTATCGAGGGTGTTCGGCCCGGTGAACAAACCGAAAAGTATCTGATGCGCACCGTCAATCGCTTGATTTTGTTCGGCTCAATCGTCCTTGGCATAATTGCCATCTTGCCGTTTGTCGCTGAATATTTGATGTATCACCTGGCGGCGATTAGCGGCTCACGCCTGTCGATCGGTGGTACCGGGCTGCTCATCGTGGTCTCGGTCGGCCTTGAGTCACTGCGCCAGCTCAACTCGCGCGCTCTGATGGTTACCTATGACGACTTTGACCCAGACGAACTGACCAAGAAAAAGTCGAAAAAACGACGCTCGTCCCTCTTGTAATCGCCGAGGCGATACGGTATAATTGACAACTGTAACTTATGGCGAGTCAAAAGGAAGTCATCAAGATGATTGGTAAGGTGGTGGAAGCACTGCCTAATACCCAATTTCGGGTGGAACTGGAGAATGGCCATAGTATCATCGCGCACATTTCGGGACGGATGCGCAAGAATTATATCCGCCTGGTGCCTGGTGATAGGGTGGAAGTCGAGATGACTCCTTACGATCTCACAAAGGGTCGCATCGTCTTTCGCCTCAAGGAGGAGCGACCAGCGCACGTGGCTCGAAACACGCGGCGCTCGTCATAATACTAACGATAATCTCGGGTTTACTCGGGAAGGGAGATTTCAGAGCACTTTATGAAAGTTCGTGCAAGTGTCAAGAAGATCGACAAAGATCCCAAGAAAGGTGACAAGCTAGTGCGCCGCAAAGGCCGACTGTATGTCATCAACAAACGAAAACCTAAGAACAAGCAAAGGCAGGGTTAAGCATGGCTCGAATTGCTGGGGTAGTTATCCCAACAGAGAAGCAGGTGCAAATCGCGCTCACCTATATTTATGGGATTGGGCCGAAGCACGCTTCGAGCATCCTTGCGGCGGCTAAAATTGAGCCGACCACTCGGGTGAAAGATCTCACCGAGGCTGAAGAAAACAAGATTCGCGAAATTATCGACAGCGAATACACCGTGGAAGGTGATCTCCAGCGCTTGGTGACAAATAATATTAAGCGCTTGAAGGATATCAACGCCTATCGCGGTCTTCGCCATAAAGCAGGACTGCCGACACGCGGACAGCGGACTCGTACGAATGCACGAACTCGCAAGGGTCGCGCCATCGCCGTGGGCGGTACACAACCAAAAGCAGCAAGTAAGACCTAAAGAAAGGACTAAGAAATGGCAGACGCAAAATCTACCAAGAAGAAGCAGCGCCGATCAGTCCCAGCTGGTCAGCTGCATATTCAAGCAACATTTAACAACACCATCGTTACTTTTTCCGACAAGAAAGGTAACGTGTTGACCGCTTCATCAGCTGGTGCATGTGGTTTCCGTGGTAGCAAAAAAGGCACCGCCTATGCTTCACAGGTTGCTGCTGAGAAAGCTGCTGAAGCTGCGAAAACTCAGTATGGTTTGAAATCAGTTGACGTTTTCGTCAAAGGTGTCGGTTTGGGCCGTGACGCCGCTATTCGTGCGATTGGCGCCTTCGACATCTCAGTAGAAAGTATTAAGGACGTAACTGGCGTGCCTCACGGCGGTGTCCGTCCACGAAAGGCACGGAGGGCATAATTATGGCACGAGATAATTCACCGATTGTCAAGCAAAGCCGCCGCGAAGGTTATGCGCTTCATCCAAAAGCACATAAAGTTTTGGCACGAAAATCTGGCATTCCAGGTCAGCACGCACACAGCCGACATAGCAAGCCAAGCTTGTACGCCACGCAGCTGCGCGAAAAGCAAAAAGTTCGCCGCCTGTATGGTTTAGTGGAAAAGCAATTTGCTCGGCTGATGAACGAAGCAACTCGCGCCCAAGAAGGTTTGGCAGGCGAAAATCTGCTCAAGTTGCTGGAGCGCCGCTTGGATAATGTCGTTTATCGTTCTGGATTCGCTGTTAGCCGCCGCGCTGCTCGCCAACTAGTCAGCCACGGCCACTTTGAGCTAAACGGCCGCCGCGTCGATATTCCATCGATTCGCGTTAAAGCTGGCGACGTCATCACCGTTCGCCCAAAGAGCACCAAATCTGAGTACTTTACGCAAATTGACAACGTGATCAACAATTCAATCCAAGGCCCGCTGAGCTGGCTAAAGAGCGATAGCAAGAAGTTGAAGATTGAAGTGACTGGTTTGCCAAAGCGCGAGGAAGCAGAAGCTGATATCAACGAGCAATTAATTGTTGAGTATTACTCACGATAAAAGAAGGGTTAGGGAAGAATTATGGCAAAAGCAATTTACAATCCAGCACTCGCGAGCGTTGATGATGTTTCCGCGACCAGTGCAACCTTTCTGATCGAGCCGATGCACGCCGGCTATGGCAATACGCTGGGTAACTCAATGCGCCGCGTCTTGCTCTCGAGCATTCGCGGTGGCGCGATCGTTGCCTTTCGTATCGAGGGTGCGACACACGAGTTCACCACTGTCGAGGGCGTCAAAGAAGATGTCGTTGACATCATGCTGAACCTAAAGGGTGTGCGACTCCGCGTTCACACTGACGAGCCAGTTGAGTTGCGTCTGGAGAAAACTGGTGGTGTTATCACCGCTGGCGACATCCAAGCAAACGGCGAAGTAGAAGTTGTTAACCCAGACCACATCATCGCTACCATTGATGATCCGAACAAGACCGTCATCATGGACTTGGTGGCAGAAGCTGGCCGTGGCTATCAGACGATTGAAGAGTCGAGTGCCAATCGGTTGCACTCCGACATGATCGCGCTCGACGCTATCTTTACACCAGTGCTGCGCGTTCGCTACAAGGTTGACTCGACACGCGTTGGCGACGAGACCAACCTCGAGAAGCTCGCCCTGACGGTGGAGACCGACGGCACATTGACACCGCGCGAAGCCTTTGAGGAAGCAGCGGCTATCCTCGTCAGCCAATATAGCGCGCTGGCAGGCTCGACTGTGGTAACTGGTGCGCCAGCGCTGGGTAACGACGAGGCAGATGATTCGGAACTTGACATGTCAATTGAAGAATTAAACCTCAGTGCCCGCACCACCAACGCGCTGATTAACAATGAAATCCGCACGATTCGCGACCTGGTGACGTTGACCGAGCAAGATTTGCGAGAATTGAAAGGCTTTGGTTCAAAGGCGCTGGATGAAGTACGCGACAAGATGGCGGAGTTGGAGTTTTAACTATGCATAGACACGGATATCAAGGGCGCAAGTTCGGCCGTGAGCGTGATCAACGGCGAGCCTTGCTCAAGGGCCTGGCAACCAGCCTGGTCGAGCACGGCAAAATCGAGACCACCTTGCCGAAAGCCAAAGAGCTGAAGCGCCACATTGAAAAAATCATCACCAAGGCGAAGAAAGGCGATTTGGCAAGCCGCCGCCAGGTGATCGCAGCACTCAGCACTCGCGCTGCTGCCTACAAGCTCGTTGATGAAATTGCCCCACAGCTGAGCGGTCGCACCAGCGGACACGTTCGCGTTGAACGAACACGCCTACGTGTTGGCGACGGCGCGCAAATGGCAATCATCGAGTTTGTCGACGATATCAAACCAATGCCAAAGAAGGAGAAATAAGATGAAGACTTATTCACAAAAACCATCTGACGTTTCTCGCCGCTGGGTATTGTTTGACGCGAGCGAATTGCCACTGGGACGTTTGGCAACTGAAATTGCCAAGCACTTGACTGGTAAATACAAGCCAACTTACACGCCGCACGTTGACGGCGGCGACTACGTCGTGGTTATCAACGCTGCAAACACCGTCGTTACTGGCTACAAGGAAACCGACAAGTACTACTACCGTCACAGTGGTTTCCCAGGCGGCATCAAAGAAACGCAGTTCAAAGAAATGCGTGAACGCCACCCAGAACGAATTATTGAAGAAGCTGTCAAAGGTATGTTGCCAAAGAACAAATTGCAAGCAGAACGCCTCAAGCGCCTGCGCGTATTTGCTGGCAGCGAGCATGCTCACACAGCACAAACCCCAGAGAAAGTTGAGGTAAAGTAATATGGCTACTGATACCTATTTCTACGGCTTGGGACGACGCAAAAGCGCTTCAGCAAGTGTTCGCTTGCTTCCTGGCAAGGGTACCATCACCATCAACGGTAAAGCAGCCGCTGAGTACTTGGATGGCAACAAAACCTTGCTCGCCGAAGTAACCGATCCACTAGCTGTCGTCAGCAAGCAAAAGGAATACGATGTTACCATCTTGGTCAAAGGCGGCGGTCTCGCTGGTCAAGTTGACGCCATCAAGCTTGGCATCGCCAAAGCATTGACGGCCGCTCACGCTGATCTGCGCCCAGTCTTGAAGAAGGCTGAGCTGCTCAAGCGCGACCCGCGCGAGAAAGAGCGCAAGAAGTACGGTTTGCGTTCCGCCCGCAAGCGCGAACAATTCTCTAAGCGTTAAGCTTCGTTTGCGATACACAGACACCTCGCCACCAACCCTGGCGAGGTGTTTTGTTATTCCATAGGAAAAGTATATAATAAGCAATATGAAAGATAAGCGGGTCAGTCTCAAACACAACTATGCCAATCCGTATCTACATAAGCCACTAGCCATGTCTAAACGTATTCGCACGGCAGGTTTTGCGGAAAAGCAGGCGGAGCTGAGCCACATAACTATGAACTATGTTGAAGGCCCTAAAAACGGTCCTCCATTAGTGTTAATACCCGCTCAAATGGGAACCTGGCAAAGCTATCATAAGGTCTTACCCATACTTGCCAAGCAATTTTGGGTATTTGCCATTGATGTTCGCGGACACGGACGCAGCAGCTGGACGCCCGGTGATTATACCTGGGACACTGTTAGCGAAGACGTAGCGGAATTCATCAGCACAGTTATCAAGCAGCCAGCTATCCTGTCAGGCAATTCATCTGGCGGCATCATTGCGTTATGGTGCGCAGCTCATGCTAGTCAATGGGTGTCGGCTGCTGTCTTAGAGGATGCGCCAGTGTTCTCGACCGAGATGCCACGTTTTCGTGATCAAGATAAATTTGTATATAATGGCATCAAACATACGGTTGAAGCCATCGGAGACATCCACCATCGTGATCTGGCCAACTACTATGCTAATCAAGTCATGCCCATTAACGAACGCCGCGTGAAAAGAATGCCACAGTGGTTTGTCCGTTGGCTTTCAAAGAAGCTCAAACAAACTGAAAAACGTCATCCTGGTGACCCAATTGCTCTTGATCAGTGGTATATACCATATATATTGAAGCTGCAATTCACCTCACTCAAGATGTACGATCCAGATTTTGGTCGGGCCTTTGTTGATGGTCGTATGTACGGTAATTTTGATCACGCTCAAGCGCTAAAAGCTGTCCGCTGTCCACTCCTGGTATTGCATGCCGACTGGCAGCGACTGCCACAGTACGGCTTGGTGGGTGCTATGGATTATGACGATGCGAAACATATCCAGCAGTTAGCGCCGCAAATGCACTATCAAAAAATCGCCGCCAAACATGTCATCCACGTCTTTAATCCACGACGGTTTATCGAAGCTATTGTTAATTTCACCAACCAGGTACTATAGAACTATGTTCGACCGACTCATCCATCGCTGGCTGCGCGTACCGTATAAACTATACGTGCATGATTTTCAAACACCGAAACAGCCTCGCGCCACTGTCGTGTTGATTCATGGCATCGGGAGCTCGTCGGCGATGTGGCAGCGAGTCGTAGGGCGTTGTAGGATTGATAAAACGACTCGCGTACTAGCGGTCGACTTGCTCGGTTTTGGCAATTCGCCGCGACCCCACTGGAAAACCTATGATGTCAAAACGCAGGTCGATTCACTAGTCGCAACCTTGGCACAGCAGAAAGTCGATGGACGAATCATCTTGGTTGGCCATAGCTTAGGGGCGCTCGTGGCGGTACACGCCGCCCGATATTATCCTTCATTGATCGATTCGCTCATCCTGTGCAGCCCGCCGCTGTATCATCCACAAGGCAAAGATCGCCCGGCTGAACGCCAACTGCGTGCACTGTACCAAAAAATTATCGATAAACCAGCGCTCGGCAAGGTGATCGCCAGCGATTTTGCCAAGAAATACAAGCTATTCAATCCTGGCTTTCTCGTCGATGAGTCAAATCTGCCAATCTTTCTCGACACCTTAGACGCGGCCATCATCAACCAAAAGGCGCTAACGGAAATTGCCGAATTGACGATGCCGGTTGAAATATTTTACGGGCAATTTGACCCAGTCATTATCAATAAGAACCTACGAAAATTAGCAAAGCAAAAGCACATCGCCGTCACTAAAATGTTAGCAAGTCATGAGATCGACAAACGCTATGGCCAAGTTGTTGCTCAAGCGATCAATCGGCACGCCATCGGAGACGACTATGGCCAAGCGTAAAGATCCAGCCCAGGAGCGCCAGAAAAAGCGTGAGCTCTGGATCAATCGCACGATACAGTGGAGCGGTCTGCCTAGCGCCGAGGTCGAGGCAAGGCTGTCACAAACCCGCACCCAGAGTTTTCGGCTCAATCCATTGGTCGATAGGGAAGTCGCCCCCAAACTGCTGAGCCGCCAGGTTGCCCGGTGTCCGGATGGCTACGAAATTATCCCGGAGTACCTCGCTGAATATCAGCAGCTGGCTGACGGCGGACGCGGCTATATCCAAAATGCCGCCAGCTGGCTGCCGGTCCTGGCGCTTGCACCTGCGGCGGGTGAACGCATCCTCGACCTGTGCGCTGCGCCCGGCGGTAAATCCAGCCATATACAGGCCATAGCCAGCGGTCAAGCCGACCTGGTCTGTAATGACAATTCCAAGCCGCGCCTGATGAAGCTCCAGGCCAATCTCAAACGGCTCAATGTTTCAGCCGAATATATGCTAGCTGATGCTAGAAATCTCTCCCGTCGTCAGCTGGAGGCCTTTGACAAAATTCTACTTGACGCTCCATGTTCTGGCGAAGGGCTGATGAGCCTGAACGCCAGCGATACTCCGTTGTTTGACAGCTGGTCGGTGGCGCATATCCGGAGACTGAGTGACCTGCAAAAACGCCTCATCCTCGAGGCTTGGCGACTGCTGAAACCTGACGGCACGCTTGTCTACAGCACCTGCACCATGGCGCCAGAAGAAAACGAAGTAGTCGTCGACTGGCTATTGCGTCGTCAGCCTGACGCCAGCCTTGTGCCAATCGACATCGCGCCGCTGCCACATCGCGTGCCTGTCGTCCGGTCGTGGAATGACCGCGCTTTTACGCATGACCTAAGCGGTTGCTTGCGCCTGATGCCGGGCAGGCTAACTGAGGCGTTTTTTGTTGCGGTATTTCGTAAAACACCTCTCGCCGAATCAATGGTATAATAGGACTATGAGTAAACCCGTCATCCTCACTGGCGTGCGCGCCAACAACGATATTCACATTGGCAATTATTTTGGCGCGATTTTGCCGATTGTCGATATGGCGAAGCGCCGCTCGACCGATTTTGATATCAATCTGTTCATCCCGGATCTACACAGCTTCACTACACCGATTGATCACAGTAAATTGTACGACAGCATCCTCAACAACGCCCGGATTTATACGGCCGCAGGGTTGCCGCTGGACAACCAGGCGATTCACCTGTACCGCCAAAGCCGCGTGCCGGCACACAGCGAGCTGGCGTGGATTTTGGATTGCTTCACTGGTTTTGGCGAGATGAGCCGGATGACGCAGTTTAAGGATAAGGGTGGTAAGGTAGATATTCGCAGTGTCGCCGAGAGAATCAAAAAAGCTCTTGATGCGCAAAAAAACGATGATAACATTTCGGGAAGAACGGAACTTATGCAGCTATACAACGAGCTGGCTTTTGAAAAAGAAGTTTCCGTCGGCCTCTTCAACTACCCAGTCCTGATGGCGGCCGACATTTTGCTTTACAACGCCGCTTATGTGCCAGTCGGCGACGACCAAACCCAGCACTTGGAATTCACCCGCGACATCGCCGAGCGCATGAACCGCAAATTCGGCGAATTATTAACCGTACCCAAACCAGTTGCTGAGCAACACCAATTCTTCGGCAAAGACCAGGGTCTGCGCATCAAGGACTTGGCGAACCCGACTAAAAAAATGAGCAAGTCCGACGACACTGGCAAGGGCGTGATTTTCCTAGGCGACGACCCGCAGGCAGCTCACAAAAAGATCATGAGCGCCACCACCGATTCGCTGGGCACGGTACAGTACGACCGTGACAACCAGCCAGGCATTTCCAATCTGCTGGAGATTTTGACGCTGGTGCGCCAAGACGCTGGACGAGACGTGAGTTTGGAACAGACCATCAGCCAGTACGCTGGCATGGAGCGCTACGGCGATTTCAAGCGAATTGTGGCTGATGAAGTAGCGGAATTCTTGGCGAATTTCCAGGCGCGTCTGGCGGCAGTTGATGAACAGGCAATCGAACACAAACTAGAGTCCAGCGAGCGCGACATGAACGTCATCGCTAATGCAACCTTGCACCGCGTCCAAAAAGCTGTGGGGCTACGGAGATAGCATAGTGCTGGCAAGTTGTCTCACCAAGCGGGGAACGCCGCCACATCAAGCGCCGCAGATGTCTAGCCGCCCAAACCATAGAGGACACGCCGCGTGAAAATTTCGCCGCGCACCGTCCTCAAGATCGCCAGATTGTACCAGCTGGCAGACGACAACACGCCCGTCAAGGCCTTGCGCCACCTGAAGGTTCAGACGGACGAGTCGCACGTGCTGGCAGAATTCATCCTGAACAAACAGCATTTTGCTGTGTTATATGGTTCGATTGTTGACGAGGAATCAATTGACGAATTATGGCCTGGTAAGCCCGCCAACGCTGAGATGTTGCCAAATCCGCTTGACCCGAATTTCACCGAGACGCCGTTTCAGGGCAAGTTTGTCATGATGTTTCGAATTGTACCGACCAAGCAGCGCCTGGACATCCACTTGTCCACAATATTTGACCCATCAATTTCGCGCAGCCTCTGGCAAAAATACATCAAAGCTGGGCGTGTTTCGGTCAATCAGCGAGTGGTGACGACGCCGAAGTTTGAGGTTGACGAGACCGATGAAATTGCCGTCAAGTTGCCAGAGCAGGAGCAGGCAAGTGCAGAGCTGCCAGTGTTGTACGAAGACGATGACGTGATGGTGGTGAATAAACCCAGCGGTCTCCTGACGCATGCCAAAGGCGGATTATCGACCGAGCCGACGGTAGCGGAAATTATTCGTCCCAAGACTTCGTTTGCCTCGGACACCGACCGGCCGGGCATCGTCCATCGGCTCGACCGCGACACCTCGGGCGTACTGATTATCGCGAAAAACGCTGACGCTGCCGCCCACCTGCAAGGGCAATTCGCCCAGCGTACTGCCAAAAAAACCTACCTCGCGGTGACCGACGGCATACCAAAACTAGCCGCCGCAAAAATCGACCTGCCAATTGGCCGCAACCCATCCGCGCCCAGCACCTTCCGTGTTGACCCAAACGGCAAACCCGCCCAGACGACCTACCGCGTACTGACAGCAACCAGTACCCAAGCACTGATTGAACTTAAACCCACCACCGGCCGCACTCACCAGCTGCGTGTCCATATGGCGCACCTAGCCACACCAATTCTCGGCGACCGCGTCTACGGCAAACCGAACGCCAGCCGCCTGATGCTCCACGCCCACAAACTGGAAATCACGTTGCCATCAGGTGAACGAAAAACCTTTGAAGCGGCCGCTCCAGCGGAGTTTCGACAATTATTCCCGGAGGCTGCCGCGACCCAAGACAAAACGGACGAGACCGCTCATGACTAGCGCCCGCCCACCGCGCACACCAGTGGTAGCGCATCGCGACCGCGCTCCACTGCGCCAACTCGCCGAGCGACTGCCGCAGGCGGTGATCATCAGCGCCGAGCATGGACTGGACGGCAGTGGCACTGCTGAATATCTGGCAACCCTCACACCATCAGAGGTGATTCGGTTGCAGCCGCTGGAGGCAAAAACCACTATTACAACCGAGCAGATCCGCACCATGATCGCCATGCTGCGCACGCACGCCACGGTTCGCCGTGTTATCATTATCAATCCAGCCGACCAGATGAGCGAGGCGGCACAGAATGCGCTTCTCAAATCCTTGGAGGAGCCGAACGCCAACACACATTTTTTGCTCGTGGCCGAGAACGAACAGCAGCTGCTAGCCACCATCCGTTCGCGCTGCCACGTGCTGACCTTGCACCGCACCTCGCAGGTGCAGGACGAAACGCTACTTGACGGCACCTCGCTCACCGCCAGCGAGCGGCGCCAAATCCTGTTCCTAGCCGCCGGACGGCCGCTGCTTATCCGCCAATTAGCACGCACGCCGAAATTACTGTCCGAATATCAAGCCATCGCCGCTGACGCCAAATGCATCCTCTCTACGCCAGGCTCATACGAAGCACTACGCACGCTGCCATCCTATTTCACCGACCGCGCCAAAGCCCTCCAATTGATCGACATCCTCCTCACCATGGTGGCGTTTCAGATGAAAACTCAGCCGAGCCCCGCGCACCAGCCTCTCCTTGATCGGATCATCACCGCCGAGACGCGACTGACGCATAATGGCAATGTGCGGCTGGCGCTACTCAATATTGTGGTATAATGGATGCATATGTCTGGATTATTAGTTATCCTGCTGGTTATGGTGTGGGCAGTTTGGTATCAGCCATCAGTCGGCGAAGCGCAAAACTTACCAGTTAAATTGTCAGAGAAACTCGATAAGCTCTGGGCCATCGCTCAAGAGTCGCTGCGCGAAAACAAATATCTGCGTGCCGAGAAGGCACTCCTAACCATCCTGCGCGTCGATGAGAAAAATGCCACGGCCTACAACCGCCTGGGGATTTTATACGCCAAGCAGCGCGCCTACAAGGACGCCATCGAATGTTTTGAAATCGCCCAGAGCCTCGAGCCGAGCGCCTCGAGCCTGCACAATGTCGGCCTCATTTACTACGAGACGCAAGATTATGTCAAGGCGGCGCTGGCATTTGAGCAGGCGCTTGATATGGAAGCCAATCATGCCGCCCGGCACATCGCCTACGCCAAGGTTCAGGAGAAATTAGGCAACACCAAGAAAATGCTGGCGGCGCTGGAGAAGGCCGCCGAGCTTGAACCGACGCCGCACACACTGAACACACTCGCTCAAGCCTACGACAGCGCCAAGCAGCCCGAACTGGCCGCCAAACTTCGCGAGCGCGCCACGGCCATGCTTACGCCCGACAAGCCAGCCACCACCTCACGCCGTTCGCAACACCCAGCTCACCCTCAGCAGCCACGCCAGCCGCGGCAATCATCACGAAAAGTAATCATGTAGATCTTGTCTTGAACCACAAAACTTGCTACAATCATTCAAGATGCCGATTTAGCTCAGCTGGTTAGAGCAGCTGTTTTGTAAACAGCAGGTCCTGGGTTCGAATCCCTGAATCGGCTCCATTTGCATCGCCCTCGCACCAAGCGCGTAGAGACGTACGGGCTCCGCGGTGCAATAAGTTTCATGCCGGAATCGTGTAGTGGCAATCACAGGAGACTGTAAATCTCCCGCCGTCAGGCTTCGTAGGTTCGAGTCCTACTTCCGGCACCAAAACAGGACAAAACTGTGAGTCGCGTCGCTGGTCGCAATAACATCACCAGCAAGGTATAATAGCTCCATGAGCCAGCTATCTATAAAAAACAAGTTCATTAGCACTGTTCGTGCCTATCCCCTAGCGTCATTTTTTATTCTCGCATATCTTGGGTCGTGGATTGGGTGGAGTCCGTGGTGGTTGTCGCAGACAGGTGTCGGGTTGCTACCGTATGAGCTGCCACGTTCTGCGGCTGCCGGCATCAATCAGCTCGGGCTTATTGCGGGGCCACTGGTTGCGGTGTTTGTTGTTACTCGCATTGTGAGTGGACGCGAAGGAGTAAAGCAACTACAAAAGAGCTTTACACAGTGGCGAGCGCACCCACTGGCATATATTCTCGCATTCGCGGCAATTCCTCTCGCGATTTGTGCGGCGTATTTCCTCTTTGGTGGTGTCGGGATTTCGTCCGACATGTCGCCTGCGATTATCACGACACTGCTCGTCACATTTGTTACATATCTTGCTGGCGGTCCGCTACAAGAAGAGGGCGGCTGGCGAGGCTTCGCCCTTCATCGTTTGCAGCAGCGGTATCACCCGCTAGTTGCGGCGGTTATTTTGGGCGTCGTGCACTGTCTATGGCATATACCATTATTCTTTACTTCCGAATGGGACACGGCACGCAGCGGTGTTTCGCAGTTATGGGCGTACCTTGTACTAGTGGTGAGTATGTCGGTGGTGATGTCATGGCTCGTCAACAAGGCACGCGGTAGTGTGTTTCTTGCTATACTCGCACACAATAGCGTCAACTGGTCGCTCTTTGTTGTCGCAACGCTCAGCGGCGCTGCTGTCACCAACAACTGGCCTGCTGCACTCAGTCTGACAGTGCTAGCAATCGTGGCGATTGTTGCGACACGTGGGCGACTTGCTTTTGAACAGAGCAATAAGTAATAGCTACGCTCGCCCCTCGCTGTCGAGGTCGATATAACCTTTGATCGGACGATCTTTCATGATTGTCGGGCGCGGGCCCTTTCGTTTCAGTGCGTCCTCGTATGCGTCCGCACCGACACGCACCATGATATTGTCTGCTTTACTACCACCAACGCAAACGCACATTTTGTTGTTGACCATAAAGGCAATACCACCATACATCTTGATTTCGTGCGTGTCGGGCAAATGTGTGAGTTCTGTCCGCACCTGGTCGGCGATGGCTTCATTATACATCAGCCCGATCACCAGTGCCATACCGATGAATACGCCGAACGCACTCGCAGTAATGGCGATAGCCGTCTCAGAGTTCTTTCTGGCTTTCTTTTGATATAATGAAACTATGGAAAAGAAAAGGGTAACGCCAGAGGAAAGAAAAACGCCTATTGGTAGGGTTGGATACCTTATCATAAACTCAACAGACAGCAAAGAATCGGCAAAGTTCTGGAGCGCCGTAACCGGCAGAGAACTGGGTGATGTCTCACCGCCATACATTGATCTACCATCGACTAATAATGAGGATGGGGTAACAATTAGTATCCAACAGGTTCCCAATCAAGAATCTCTCGGGATGCATATCGATATTGTTGTCGATGATATTGACGAGGCTATTCAACAAATAATCGACCTTGGTGGAAAGCTCGTAGAAGAAAAGTCAGAAGGCAACTGGCGCTGGGTAGTTATGCAAGACCCTGATGGAAATAGGTTTTGCCTAGTGACTAACTAGCGACTATAGGTAACGTTGACTTTACTCATAAACAATGCTATAATTTCGAGCATGTTAGAGCTTATCAAGCGAGGGCTGATTACCTGGAACGAGCAGAAAAATCAGCGCCTCAAGTTACAGCAGGCCTACGTCGCCCTAGCCATCATCAGCTTAACGATCGGCGGCGGGCTGATCTTGATCAGTAATTCAGCCGCACATCTGGCCGCCTCAATCGCCGGTATCGTCGGCGTGGTCTTCTTGGTCAATAGCGTCGCCTGGACGGTACTGGACGCCATCATTGCGCCGCGCTTGCCACGGCCAGCCAAGCCGACCCGAGCGCGCACCACAAAATCTACCCGTACTTCACGCTGAGTTGCTCGCCGCCGCCCGACATGCTATTATCAAATCATGAAACGATTTCCATTTGCCAAAACACTCAAAGCACTCTATAAACCATTACCGCGCATGTCCAAGCAATCGCGCCAAGCGGTCGCCGACAACCTCTGGATTGTCGCCGCGATGTTGGCGGTGGTAGCTGCCTTGTCACTAACCTCAGCCCTGTCATTACTATCACAAGCTGATCACATCTCGCTCTTTGGCGTCGCCATATTTGTACCAAATATCGCCATCATCCGCTTGCAGCAGATCATCACGCTGATCTTTGCGATCACCGAAATTGTCCTCTTCGGACTGGCCATCTCACCGCTACGACGCAAGCAAACCCGAGGCTGGCTCTTTACTACCGCTGGCATTGTCGTTACGTTCCTTGCCACCGTTGTCACCTTTATCCTCAGCTTCTTCACCCATTACTACGACGTTACGAGCGGAGTTGTTGCTATCGCCTTGGTCGCCGCTATGGGCTACGTGCTCAGCGAAATCGAATCTGAGTTTGACTCAGCCAAAGCAGATAAGCCAACAACCCCTAAAGCTACTGATACACAAGACCAGGCTAAAACGGAAGCCAAAGCAAAGGCTAAGAAATAGTCTCGACTCGCCATCATCTTTGCACGACCATGCGAGTGTGATACAATAACAACTGTTACTGCGCCGTTTTTAGACGTAGTAATATGCCGCGATAGCTCAGTTGGTAGAGCGCATCCATGGTAAGGATGAGGTCTCGGGTTCAAGCCCCGATCGTGGCTCCATTTTGATTTTTAGATTACTAGTAAATTTTTAGCCAGTTTTTTTGTTTTGGCGCCTTGATGTCAGTAAGGCCATAACTCCAAGATCCACAATGGTAGGTAAATTGTCGGGTATATTATTATCGCTAGGTAAAGCATTCTCAGAAATGCAAGCAATAAACAAAGATACCTCCGATAACATCGACGACAGTCTACAGAATTATTTCCATGTATACAAGTGAGCACCGAGTGTTATTTTGTGGTATACTACTATTAGTCTATTAGCATGAAAGTACAAGAATTTAAGAACAAATTAGAAAATACCTTAAGGGGTGACCTTAAAGTCTTGCAAGACAAGAATAATGATTGGGTAGTTAAGGGCTTTATAGACATTTACAAAAATATCTATACTATCTCAATAGATACAAAGGTCATATCTAAGATAATAGAGCTTATGTTGTTCCCTACGATTTCGAAGTTTGCGAGAAGCAATAAGCTAAAAATGGTGCTAGCTGAGCATCAAAATTTCTATCCTGACATTACGTTTATTGATGAGAGAGACGGGACTGTGTTTGCAGTAGATGTGAAATCTACCTATCGAGTCAGCAATACTCGAGTAAACGGTTTTACCTTGGGTGCTTTTACTGGATATTTCCGCAATCGTTCCAGTGGTAAAAATATAACTATGCCATATTCAAATTATACTTGCCACCTTGTTCTTGGGGTCATTTATACGCAGCAGCCCAATAAAATTGATGAAGAAAAAATATATACGATTGATGATTTACCGGAGATAGTCTCTGTTGTCTCTGATTTTGATTATATTGTTCAGGAAAAATATAAGATTGCCAACTCAAGGCCAGGTTCAGGAAATACAAAAAATATTGGCTCGATCACAGAGATAGAAAAGCTACATAATGGTAACGGGCCGTTCGCTAAACTTGGTGCAGATATTTTTGACGACTATTGGATGTATTACCAAACTCGTGATATGGCTGATGGTGGAAATACGCCATATTCAAATCTAAAGCAATACGTAGCATACAAGAAAAAGCTGCCGGATGCTAAATTATTAAACACCATCGACGAAGAGTTGTAGCTATGAGAGATCTGAACGTCGCAATTCAGCCATCCTTCTTACCGTATTTAGCAGAAGAAAAAATCATTACTGTATTTGACGAAATGCACCCTTTTCCAGCTACACGCTATCAGGGTTCAAAGAACAAATTAACAGATTGGATTTGGGAAAATATATATGATATAAATTTTACAACCGCACTTGATGCTTTTGGTGGAACCGGTTCTGTATCGCATATGCTGAAGCGCAAGGGAAAGGAAGTTATCTATAACGACATTCTTAGGTTCAACTCGATAATAGGAACTGCACTTATAGAAAATGATTCCATATTATTAACCGAGGAAGATATTGAATTCATATTAAACAATGACAGCGGTTCATTTAATTTTATTCAAAAAACGTTTAAGGGAATTTTCTATACTGACGAGGAAAATGCTTGGCTTGATAAAACGATTTTTAATATTGAGCTCTTGGGGGATAGGTATAAGAGGGCAATTGCTTATTTTTCTTTATTTCAATCGTGTATTATTAAAAGGCCGTATAATTTATTTCATAGAGCAAACTTGTACTTACGACTATCGACAGTAAAGCGCAGTTTTGGCAACAAAGCGACATGGGACAAGTCTTTCGAAAGTTGTTTTCGACATTTCGCAGCAGAAGCCAATAGCTCAATATTCTCAAACGGTAAAAATTGTGTTGCCCTAAATAAAGACGTAGCAACTTTTGATTCAAAAAACATTGACCTAGTATATCTTGACCCACCGTACATCTCTAGCAACGGTGTAGGCACGGACTACTTAGATTTCTATCACTTTCTAGAGGGAATAGCCAACTACAAAACTTGGAACAATAAGATTAATCATAGATATAAGCATTTACCTATAAAAAATAAGAAAAAGAACCCGTGGACTAATAAAAATCAGATAGAAAGAGAGTTCCATAAAATAATAAGTAAGTTTTCTGATTCCACAATAGTCATTTCTTATAGAAGCGACGGTATCCCGAGCATTGAACAGATATGTGATATACTTTCACAATATGGTAAAAAAATGTGCGTGGTATCTAATAGGGACTACAAGTACGCTTTGTCACACTCGAAAACAAAAGAGGTGCTAATCATTAGCAAATAACTTAAGCTAAGTCGTTTTGGTTTTGTTTTAGGCTACCTGGTTTGATATAAAAGAAGTGACTACGATGAAGCTCGTGCCGGGTTTCACCGAAACAGTGGGAGCAGCGTTAGCAATGCGCCGCTTATAGGTTATAATAAACATATGCTTCACAACCTCACGCGCCAACTCGAAACGCTCGCTCAAGGCAACGAATCCTACGCCGCCTTTAACAAGCGCATCGTCAACACCAAAATGCCGGTCATCGGTGTGCGCATACCGGATTTGCGGCGATTGGCGAGGGAATTAGCGCCCGACATGAGCGCAGCGGACATTAGCAAATTGCTAACGGCCAAGAACAAGTCATTTGACTACGTGCTGCTATGCGGGCTGCTGATCACACACGCTCGGCTCGATGACCAAACGGCGATTGATCTAGCCAAGCGCTACCTGCCGCGCGTTGATTCGTGGGCGCACATTGATGTGTTCATCGAGAAAAAGCGGCGCTTTGCTGGCGAAGTGTGGTGGGGCTTTGCGCTGGAATGTTTGCGGAGCGAAGCCGAGTTCACGGTGCGCTACGGCGTGATTTCTTTGATGACTAATTTCCTAGACAAAGCACATATTGACCAGGTTTTCGCGGCGCTGCAAAACGTCAGGCACGATGGCTATTACGTCAAGATGGGGCTAGCTTGGCTATACGCGACGGCGGCAGTTAACTTCTTTGAGTTAACACTGGCTGAACTAGAAAGCAGACACATCGACGCTTGGACGCGCAACAAAGCTTACCAAAAAATGCGCGAATCGCGGCGATTCACACCCGAAGAGCAACATATCATTAGGCAACAAAAAGGAGGACGCCAATGACCAGCAAACCAACCATTTCAGCAGCGGAAATTACCAAAGCGCTGGATTTTCGCCATGCCTGCAAGAAATTTGATGCTGATAAAAAGATCTCTGACCAAGATATGAAGCTGATCCTTGAGGCAATTCGCCTCACGCCAACCTCGTACGGTTTTGAACAATTCGACGTCATTGTCACCCAAGATCAGCAGCTGCGCCAGGGTCTGAAAAAATGCGCGCCGATTAACAAGCCGCGCTTTGATGCCAGTCATTTCCTGATTTTTACCGCCAAGACGGCCGAGGCGCTTAGTGATCACATTGATCACATACTCCAGGACGTAAAACAAATGAACCTGGTCGAGCGCACCGCCTATAAGACCTTCTGGAAGCAGTGGGCCAAGAAAGATTTCAAGCTGATGGACACACCTGATGGGCTACATCAGTGGTCGGCGCACCAGGCGTACATCGCCCTTGGCTTTGCCATGCTGGTGGCAGCCCAGCGGGGGATTGACTCGTGTCCGATTGAGGGATTTTCGATTGATCAGGCGACAGAGGTACTGACAACCCACCAGCTCATTGACCCGGATAAAGACCTGCCAGTTCTCATGCTGGCGCTCGGATACGCCAGCCGGAGTGACCAGCCACACCCGCGCAGCCGCCGGCCACTTGATGAGGTGGTTCGCTGGTATTAGTCCGAGAGCAAGAGCAATTTTCCTTAACAAGCGCCCTAGCGTTTCCCAATTATCTGTGCTATAATCGGTCAAGATTGTAAATAAACGTAACGAGTAAAGAGATGGCAAAGAAGAATACGAAGCGAAAGTTGATTGGTTTAGTCAGTGATTTGAGCGGTCACCGCACGTACTACACCACGGTCAACACCCAAAACCGCACCACCAAAGGGCAGGGCAAATTGACACTCCGAAAATACGACCCGGTAGCTCGCCAGCACGCAACCTACACCGAGACCAAGAAAAACCTCGGCCGCAACGAAGTCAAACCACGTAAGGGCTAATGACATCGAGCGAGAATCACCCCCTCAGACAGGGGTGATTTTTTATTTGCGACAAACGACCAAATCAGTAGGCCGGCTTAATTCCCCTACGCTAACCTCAGCGCTGAGCCACGATCATATCGAGCAGGGTATTGACGTATTCAGCCGAAGCCACCACCGACGATACGCTTTGTTCATTCACTGCGCCAGTTTTCATAATGCGCCGCTCGCGGATCAAGTCAACGATTCGCTCTGCTCGCGCCATCTCTCCTGTCTCGATGTAGTATTGCGCCAGCCACAGGCTAGCAACCACGCTGCTATTGGGGTCATCCGCCCGTCGCTTAAACAGACCATCAACTGCCGCTAAGGTTTGCACCGCCTCAGTGACCAGCTGCTTTGTCCGCTCAGCCTCGCCCTCAACGCCAAACATATAGGCAGCATACACCGCATCCATCGTTACCTCATCAGCACCACGTCCCGCCAGTTGCGTGCTAATATCATCAGCGCAGGTTCGCCACTGCACCGCATTGGCTGGGTCGTCATGTTGCTGCGCGAGTTCACTCGCCTGTTCCAGCGCCGCGCGCGACAACTGCCAAACGAACGCTGTGTCGTCGTCCGCTGCTGGATTGTCCCAATTATCCGTCAAAAATGTCGCTACCTTGGCGGCCACCGATTGATATAGCTGCCGCGAGCGCTCCATGCCAACTCGCGACGTCGCAAATTGACAGAAGATAAATAGTACCGCCGCCGCATCCGCCAGTCGCATTGGCGGCCGGTCTTGACGCCACGCAGTATCAGTCGCCACCGGCTCACCATCCGTATAATACGCCGGTGCAAAGTAACCATCGGTCTCAAATATCCGCCGGCAAGCTTCGAAAAACATCGCTGCCTCATTGCCATACCCCAGCCGGATCAGCGGCCACAGCGCGAATGCCGCGTCGCGCAGACGACAACTACCCGCCGAGTCGTCAGTGAGTACCAGCCCGGATTCATCCGCGTGAGCCCGCAGTGTCAGCAGGGAATTAACGAAAGTCTGGCGGTGGGCTGGCGGCAATTTCTGCGCTGCGCGAAAACCTGGACTCAGCCACTTGTGCCAGGCACCCGTCGTCCGTGCCAGGCCCCGCACCAGACCGACACTACGCGTCTTTTCGTGCAGCCCCAACGCTTCCTTGATCGACGTCCCGGCCGCGAGCCAGTAAGTGCAGCGATCCGACGCTAGCGCCGCCAGCCGCAGCGAGCAGCCCAGCACCGAGTCGGTCATGCCATACTCATGCGGACAGCCCGCCAGTTCGCCATCCTCCGCATCACGCCACGCTCCATCCAGCCCAGCACCAAATCGCCCGACCGTCCACCGATCAAAATCACGCCCAGCAAACGTCCGTAGGCCAGCGGCAAACGCCCGCCGTCCACGATAATGTAGCAGCGCCTGCGAAGCCTCGACATACTGCGCCGTATCAATCGCTTGACCATCATCGTATAGCCGAAACGCCTGATGCAAAAACAACCGCACCTGGCGCGTCTCAGTCCGCAGATTGACCACGTGAATATTACGACCAAATACATTGACCTTGCTATCAACGAAATCATCGCACTCCAGTACCAACCCCAGCCGCTCATGCTTGAGCACCGTGTGTGCCACCAGCGCCCCCTGCGGCAGCCGCATCGTCATCCGCCACGCGCCATCATCAATCCACGAAAACTCGCCATCCACCCACACGCCGAGACGATGCACGGATTGATGGTTCTGTACTTCGCGGCCAACGTGCGGGAACGACAGTGAACTCACTCGACCAAACTGGTCAAGCTCAACCGCCAACGTGCCATTTGCCAGCAGTACCGACATCAAAACCTTTCGTACCGATGCGCACTCAGCCGCCAGCGCACATCGCGAATTGCGTTAACATAATAGAGGAAGGCCTCGTACGGCGAATCGTACGGACTGAAATACGCGTGGACGTCGCCGTCAGTAAACCACTTGGTACACATATAATAGAAATGATCAGACGACTGCAATCGCCGCCAATCAGCGATCAGCTGCTCGTCACCACTCCTCAGTACATCGGCCTCCAGCTCATATAGGTACCGCAGCGCTTCTTTCTGTAAATCATTGCCGTTCCACGCTGTCAAATCGCGCTCACTATCCGCCCAGGTCACCGTCTCTGGCATACTGATCTCGCCAACCGGCCGATGCGCCGCCAGCGCTTCAGACACCGTATAAAAGGCATTACCACTAACCTCGAGCCACGAGGCAACAAACTGATCAAAAAAGCTAAAAATACCGCTATCCGACCACTGGTGCTCGCCAAAGGTTTCATAATCCATGAACAAATTAACCAGCGGCGCCTCGGCCGTCGCCTCCATCAGCCACGTCCGATATTTTTCTGCCGTCAGTGGCCAACCCGCCCACGACCGATTACTAAACCGAAAAGCGATATCGTCACTCAGGCGATAATTCTTGAGCAGCAGTCCAATCTTGTCCGTGCCAACCGGCCGATACACATAATTCGGACTGCGCCACTCCAGCACCTCATCCCAACCCTCGGCTAACACACCACTAAAGCCAGCCGCCTCCGCCCACTTGGCGAGGTCGTTGTTATACGCCAGTTCAGTATTTGCGAGCACCCTGGTCTCGACGCCAAACAGCTGACGTAGCTTCTGCTGGTGACGACGAATCTGCTCCTCAAACTCCTGCCGCGAATAAAAGAACGCCAGGCTGTGATGATACGGGCTTGATACCAATTCAACCTTGCCGGTGCCAACCAGCCGCTTAAAGCTCTCGATCACCGCTAGGTTAAAGCGCTCCGCTTGTTCAAGGAACACACCGCTGATGCTCAGCGACAACTTGAAATCATGATGTCGCCCGAGTAGCTCCTCCAATAGAGCATTCATCCGTAGATACGACTTCTCGGCGACTTTATGAAAAATTAACTCGTTGTTTTGAGCCGGATCATTCGTCTCGAAATAATCGTGCCGCGCTGCCACGTCAAAAATACTATATCGCCGCACCCGCCACGGCTGATGCACGTGGAGATAGAGGGTGATACCCCGGCTCATGCCCACCTCCTTTGAGCCGATGCTTGATACAGCGCGACGCACCGCTCCGCAGCATCCCGCCACGACAGCCGAGCGTATTCATCCTTGACATTACGCTTTAATGCCGACTGAAGGCCCGGCGAGCGCGCAATATTGACGATCTCGTCCGCCAGCTTATCAACATCCCAGTAGTCAAACCGCATGATGTTATGAAGTACCTCGCCAACACCTGACTGCTTGCTGATGAGTAGCGCCGTATCGTGATGGGCTGCCTCCAGCGCCGTCAGCCCAAACGGTTCTGATACCGAACTCATGATAAATATATCGATCAGATAGTAGGCATCACGCCACTGTTTGCCACGAACAAAACCAGTGAAAATCACCCGGTCACTCACGCCCAGCCGCGCGGCTAAGGCTACCAATTCATCCCGCTGCTCGCCATCGCCCGATAGCAAAAAGGCGATCTTGTCGTAGCGCTCTAGCGCTCTGGCCGCTGCCCGCACAAAGTAGGTCAGCCCTTTCTGTACCGTCAGTCGCGTCAACGCACCAACGATGGTATAGCCATCAGTCTTGAGATCCTCGAGGTATTTATATGTCGCTACGTCGTACTCATGTGGCGGCAGGTCAGCCAGGTCGATCGCATTGTATACCACCTCCACTTTATCTGGCGGGATATGATAATTCTTGACAATCATATCCTTGGTAATACGGCTAACCGCAATAATTCGATCCGCCATCATCAGACCCTGCTGTTCAATCTCATGCACCAACGGATTACCCGAATGTTCGCCCGAGCGGTCAAACTCAGTGGCATGCACGTGAACAATCAGCGGTGCACCCGACACTTCCTTAGCGATCACGCCAGCCTCCATCGTCAACCAGTCATGAGCGTGGATGGCATCTGGTGGACGTGACTGAGCAAACTGCCTGACAAACGTACCATAGCGACGCTGCAGTCGGCGCATCGGTTCAAGTCCGTGCTCATCGCTATCCTCAGTATCTGGCGTGACACCATGATCGTACGCCCCAAGGTCATGATAGCCCGGCGGCAGCGGCGAGGCCGCATGAATGTTCATATGGGTAATATTCGGATGCTCGGCCGTGTAGGGCACAACAAAATCAATAGCAATACCATGCGCTGCCAGCGCCTTTGACATCTGGTAACACGCCACACCGAGGCCGCCACAATTGTGCGGAGGAAGCTCCCACCCTAGCATCAAAATTCTCATCTTATTTACAGTATAGACCGCCGCTTATGCTTTTTCAAGCACATCTGGCAATTTTTCACGAGATCAAGGTATTATTTTCACAAGAGACGAATTGATATGCGCCGTCAATTCTACAGCAAGCCATTAAAAAACGACTTTCATCAAGTCGTCACGCCATAAATTGTGGCAGGGGCAGTAGGAGTCGAACCTACCTCTGCGGTTTTGGAGACCGCCATTCTAGCCGATGAACTATGCCCCTATCGTCCCGCTAACGGGTTAGCGTATCTATTATAACAGAAAAAAATATTCTGCAAACTAACCATTTTGAAAAAATATGATATAAGTTATTGACAAAATAATGCTTGTGTGATAATATTGGAGAAACAACCAGTGAGGAGGATGTTATGAAATTAAGTACAAAGCTTAAGATCGTGGCGCTGTCGCTGGTCGCTGCTTTCGGAGCAGGACTGGTCTACTACGCCAACGCAGAAACAATTGACAATACCCGCGACTGTGACAAGTACGCCGTGGTGTATTGTGGTACCATGTCGGTACAAGAGATGCGCGAACGATATTTCAACAAAGGCGTATCAACAATTTATGGCGCGTTCGGTATTTCCTACGAGATGCTGAGCGGCAACTACGCTAATGGCGCAGTCTACCGTAACGGCGAGGTTCGCCTCGACAACGGCACCGTTGTCGCCACCAACGCTCGGACAGCCATCCGCAACATCAGCGGCGGCACACCGATCTCAGGCACCAACGCCAAGGTCGTCCCAGCCAGCCGCATGGGTAGCGCACAGCAGGCATTTATCCGACTTGATGAGCAGGGCCGCTTTAAGTTCGCCATCATGACACCGTGCGGTAACCCGGTTGTCGCCACCAACGTTGTTGTGCCACCAAAACCGAAACCACAGCCAGTGGCTACTTGTAAAGCACTTGACCAGCCAGTCATTAATCGTCAGACTAACACGGTCGCCCTGAAGGCTCACGCAACAGTCGAGAATGGCGCAACTGTCAAGTCATACACCTTTAGCATCACCGATGCTTCGGGCAAGGAAGTCTTCTCACGCAGTAACACTACTTCAGCGCTGACCAGCGAGACCAGCGCTACCATCAAGGAAGCGGGCACTTATACCGCTCGCGTCAAGGTCACAACCAGCCTTGGTGATCGCACCAGCAACGACTGTGTCAAGCAGTTCACCATCCAGCCAGAAACGCCAAAGGCTAACCCTGGCATCAAAATCGAGAAAAAGGTTGATGGCCTCAAGCACAAGACCGTCCAAGTTGGCAACGAATTCCCATACCAGGTAACCGTCACCAACACCGGTAACGTTGACCTAAAGAACGCTGTTGTCACCGACAATGCGCCACAAGGTGTTACCTTCCTGAAAGCATCTGAGGGCACGCTCCAGAACAATACCTGGAAAGCAACAATTGCTGAACTCAAGCAGGGTGCATCAAAGACCTTTACCATCACGGCAACCATCAAAGAACAAGTTACCGGCAAGGTCGTCAACACCGCCTGCGTTGATACCCCAGAAATTCCTGGCGACAAAGATAGCTGTGACAACGCAACCGTCGATGTACCAGAAAAAGTCGAGGCCTGCAACGTTCAAACTGGCGTCATCGAAAAAGTCGAAAAGGGCAAAGAGAACACGCCACCATACACCACTGATCTGAGCAAGTGTGAAAAGATCAAGGTCTGTGACGTCACTACCAAGACAATCCGCGAAGTTACCAAGAAAGAAGCTGAAGACACCAAGCGGTTCGTTGGTATCGACAGCGAAGAGTGTAATCCAAAGCCAACCACCCCAACCCCACCAACACCAACCGCACTACCACGAACTGGTATGACCGACATAGTACTCGGCGGCCTGGGTCTGGGCGCACTGGTTACCTCAGCCCTGGCATACGTCGCCAGCCGACGCCACCTGTAAGAGACTGACCGCTCCGAGAATCTATATTCTGAAGCGCGAGGTTTCAGGCGAGAATCCCCCTTGGATAAGGGGGATTTTTTGTGTATACTAACATATATGAAACCTTTGCAACTTTCTTCTCCTCACATCATTGCCATGGTGGGCGTGCCGGGGGCGGGCAAGTCGCAATTCGCGGCTGAGTTTTCTGAGATGTTTCATGCACCGCATTTAGACTCCAGTATCTTGGTGGCATTATCTGATGACGAGGCGGCTGTTAATTATGCGAGCGGTGCACTACTCAAAGAATTGATGAAGACCCATCAAACCATCGTATTTGAAGGAGCAACGGAGAAGCGAGCCTGGCGGGTTGAGCTCGCCAAGACAGCCCGCGCTGCTGGCTATAAGATTCTCTTTGTCTGGGTACAGACTGACCTAGCGACCGCCAAGATGCGCTGGCTCAAGGCCAACGATAATGACGAAGCAACATTTGATGCCAAGATCAAACAATTCTCATCGCCACACCCCAGCGAGCCATGCGTCGTCATCAGTGGTCGTCACACCTATAACACCCAAGCGCGCACCTTGCTCAAGCGCCTGGCCGACGTTCGCCCGAATACTACAGCTGCTCCGACCCAGCCGCAAGCCGCCCAAGCTGATACTCACAAACGCCGTCCGCAGCGTCCGGTACTCAGCCGCGTTCGCGTTAGCTAGGAGCTATACATGCCAACGATTACTGACGCTGAGTTTGGCGAAATCACGGTGAGGCGCTCGCACTTGGCGCGTCAGGTATCACTAAAGGTCGCGCCAAACGGGCAGCTGCGGATTAGCTTGCCGACGTATGCACCGCTGCTCGCAGCAAAACTGCTCATCAGATCCTCCCGGCCGCGTATTCGCGAGCTCCTGGCTGAGCATCAACAAGGTCGCTACTACACGCGCGACCAATCAATTGGTAAAAGCCACCACCTGATTATCGAGACCCAGTCCGCGCTCGCCGAACCCACCATCAAGCGCTCCGGCACCCGCATCCTCGTCAAGCTGCCATCCGGCACCGACATTACTACTCCAGCCATCCAGCAGCGCATTCGCGAAGTCGTCATCACAGCGCTACGCAAGGAAGCCAGAAGTTACCTGCCACGGCGGCTGAAATTCCTGGCTGAGGAACATGGCTTTTCCTATCAAACCATCAAGCTGACGCACGCCTCCAGCCGCTGGGGTAGCTGCTCGTCGCGCGGCACGATTAGCCTGAACATCGCGCTGATGAACCTGCCGTTTGAGTTGCTTGATTATGTGCTGATTCACGAGCTGTCTCACACCCGCCAGATGAATCACTCCGACGCCTTTTGGCGAGAGGTTGCAGCCATCGACCCAGCTTACAAAACGCACCGAGCGGCACTGAAAAACCATACACCGCACGTGTAGCATGTGCTATACTAAATCATATGAAACAAGGGATGGGCACGTGGCGCACGAGGCGCAGTCAGCAGCAGCATGCACACGAGAACATGGATGCCGCGCCAGAACATAGCCAGATGATGACGTTGGTAAACAGCTTGACCGATGCGGTGCTGAGTACTGATGCTCACGGCGTGATCACGATTTATAATGCGGCGATGATCGGCCTGCTGGACACCAACGCCACACTCCATGGCCACCACATTAACGAGATATTTCAATTACAGACTCTCAGCGGTACACCGATCGACGTGTTTGAGGAGCTCAGTAAGTCACCCTCAATCCGCACCCGTGACGACCTGATCATGCCGCTCAGCGATGGCGATCATTTGCGACTGGAGGCGACCTTTGCGCCGATTTTGGGCGGCAGCTCCAGCACTGACGGTTATGTGCTGATTCTGCGTGACGTCACCAAGATAAAAAGCCTCGAACAGGAGCGTGATGAGTTCATCAGCGTTGTTAGTCACGAACTACGCACACCGGTGGCCATTGCCGAGGGAGCGCTTGACAATGCTCGACTGCTCGCCGAGAAAGGCTACACCCAAAAGGTACACGAAGCGCTAGTGGCAGCGCATGATCAAGTGATGTTCCTCGCTAAAATGATCAACGACCTTGGCACCTTATCGCGCGCTGAACGTGGGGCGGCGGACGAGACGGAGACGATTAATTTGATGGAGCTGGCTAGCACGTTACACAGTGAGTTTGCACCGCGAGCGGCCGAGAAGGGGCTACGGTTCGACCTCGATGTGAGTGCGCAGATTGGCGTGATCAAGGTTTCGCGGCTGTACTTGACCGAGCTACTGCAAAACTTTATCATCAACGCCATCAAATACACGCCTCGTGGCGGGGTGACGCTGCGGATGCACCGGCGTAACGGCGTTGTACAATTTGCGGTAATTGATACTGGGATAGGCATCGGCAAGACTGACCAAAAAAAGATTTTCCAGCGATTTTACCGGGCCGAGGATTATCGTACCCGCGAGACCAGCGGCACCGGACTGGGACTGTACGTTGCGGGCAAATTGGCGCACAAACTCGGCTGCACCATCTCTGTCAAAAGCCGACTCAATCACGGTTCAACCTTTAGCTTTGAGCTGGCCGACCCGCCCACGTCCGCGTGAAACCGCCCTTGCAATCACAGCCCAGACACGCTACAATAGACTTGACAGTCTGCTAAGAAGCAGACTTTTAAATTGGGAGAAACTATGGCACAAAAAAACGCAGCAGGATCAAAGACGAAGGTTCGCCGCATCACCGCGAAAGATGACGAGACGAAGCAGCCGTCACCACATAAGTCAAAAGCAAGTACAACCGTCAAAAAAACCGCCAGTAAAACTACGAAAAAGATAGCGACAGAGACGGCCACCACATCACCAAAACAGCCAAAAACCACGGCCAAAAAATCCGCCAAAAAATCAGGCGACGTTGGTTATTTCAAGGGTGCATGGCAAGAGCTCAAGCTGGTGCGCTGGCCGACTCGCTCAGCAACCTGGAGCATGACGGCGGCGGTGTTGGTATTTACGTTGATCTTTGTGGTGCTGATCTTGCTGCTTGACGCCGGATTCAACTGGGGCTTTAATCAAATTTTGAAATAGGAAAGGGAATTTATGTCATCAAATCGCTACGATTCAACTCGCTCGTGGTACGCCATTCACACCTACTCGGGCTATGAGGAAAAGGTTGCTGAATCCATCCGCCAGCGCATCAACGGCGTCGACATGGCCGACAAAATCTTTGACGTCATGGTGCCGAAAGAAAAGCAAATTCAGATCAAAAACGGCAAGCGCAAGGTTGTCGATGCCAAGATCTTTCAGGGCTACGTGCTGGTCGAGATGAAGCTGACCGACGAGACGTGGTACATCGTCCGCAACACGCCGGGCGTGACTGGCTTCGTTGGTGCTGACACCACGCCAACACCGGTGTCGGACAAAGAAATTGCCAAGATCAAAAAGCGCATGGGCGTCGAAGAGCCAAAGCATCAGATTGATTTCTCGGTCGGTGAAGTGGTCTCCATCATTGACGGGCCGTTCAAGGGCTTTGATGGCTCAATCGCAGAAATTGACGCCGTCAAGGGCAAGATCAAGGTCATGGTCAGTATGTTTGGCCGTGATACACCAGTCGAGCTGGACGCGCTGCAGGTCAAGAAAGTCTAGCTGCCTGATCATCTAGCCGCGCAGCGATACACCACCAAGCTACCAAACATCTTTGGCTTCAACTACCTCGCTACTTTTGGCGAGGTAGTGTTGCGTGGCAAAGAGGACCAGCGCCACCGTAATTACTCCCAGTAGCACCGCCGCGATCGGCCACTGCCTAGCATCATACATCGCCATGATCAGCACTGGCACCGTACCGATGCCGCACGCCAATATCTTGCCAAATAACAAGGTCGCCAGCGTCACTTGGCTGTGACATAATCGAATGCTGCGCTTCAACAGATACGAGCCGCAGCGCCCCAGCCAATACGGTAGCATCACCACCACACCCAAAACCGCCACCGTCATTACCGACATCAACACCAGCTGCACCACCTGAAGGAGAAACGGTACCGCACGAGGCGTCGTGTCGCTCGGCGTAGTCGGCGGGGTGGGTGCCGGCTGGACTGTCTCTGGCGATACACCGAGCTGCATGAGTAGGCCACTACGCGCCAGCCACAACAACCCAGCACCGACGATAACCGCATAAGTAAAAATCAACAGGCTGTAAGCGAGCGCCCCAAACATGTTGATTAGGCGACGAACCGGCTTGATGCTGCGAGCGTTCATGCTTGTATTCTAGCACAATTTTCGTTATAATACAGTGGTTACGCACGGAAAAATAAGAGGAAACTATGGCAAAGAAAGTTATCGGTAATCTAAAATTACGCATCCCTGCCGGACGAGCAACCGCCGGGCCACCAGTCGGTTCAACCCTCGGTCAGTGGGGGCTGAACATGATGGATTTCATCAATCCATTCAACGACGCTACCAAAGATATGATGGGCAAGGACGTTATCGTCCACATTCAGGTGTTTGAAGACCGCACCTTTACGTGGAAGAGTCTGGGGCAGCCAGTCGATGACATGATCCGCGAAAAAGCCGGCATCCAAAAGGGTTCAGGCAAGCCACACGCCGAAAAGGTCGGCACCATCACTCGCGCACAGCTTCAGGAAATTGCCGAAGCAAAAATGGATCAGCTAAACGCCATCGATATCGAAGGCGCGATGAAAGTCGTTGCTGGTTCCGCTCGCTCAATGGGCGTAGAAGTCGCCGACTAATTTACGTCTGTTCATTCAAACAAAATTGCTCCCTGCCGTGGGGCAATTTTATTGTGGTATAATCATTTGGTGATCACCAAAAACTTACTTGACACTGCCGTCATCGAGGCGCTGCGAGCTGACAAACTCGTCGTGGCGCCAACTGACACTATTTATGGTCTGCTCGCTCGAGCTGATAGCCCGAAGGCAGTTGATGAGCTGTACCGCGTACGCCAGCGTGATCGCACTAAATCCTGCATCATCCTGCTCAGCAGCGCCGACAACATTCCCGAACTCACCACCAAGCAGCGGTATATCTATGACCAGCTACGCCACGAACGGTCGACCACTATTGCTGCCAGGGTCAGCCCCGACGTTATGCCGCACCTAGTACGTACTGACGCGACCTTGGCATTTCGCGTTGTACCACCAGACACAGCATTGTCTGAGCTGATTCAGCTGGTCGGTCCACTGCTGGCACCAAGCGCTAACCCCAGCGAGCAACTACCGGCCACCACAGTCAATGAGGCAACCGCGTATTTTGGTGATGAGGTGGCTGTCTACGTTGACGGCGGGGAAGTTGCAGAAGCAGCACCTTCACGGATCATCACATGTACCGACGGCGACGAAGTGATCACTCTGCGGCAATAATTTCCACTGCAGCCGACCAAGCGCCCGGCGTCTTATCCCCGTAGCCTATGAACTACGACTGCTTGAATGGCCGCACCAGCTCTAGCTCTGGCCGAATCTCGGCGATGCGCATCAGCTCGTTGTACTTGGCGATGCGCTCTGAACGCGACATCGAGCCGGTCTTGATCTGGCCCGTACCGAGCCCGACCGCCAGATGAGCAATGGTCACGTCCTCGGTCTCGCCCGAGCGATGGCTCATCACCGTATTCCAGCCAGCCTTTTTCGCCATCATCACCGCCTGAATGGTCTCGCTCAGTGTGCCAATTTGATTTGGCTTGATCAAAATCGCGTTGCCAGCCTTTTCAGCGATCGCTCGGTCTAGCCGCATCACATTCGTCACCAACAAATCATCACCGACCAGCTGCGTCGTCGAACCAAGCTCCGTCGTCAGCGTCTGCCAGTCATGCCACGCTTCCTCGTCCAGTCCATCCTCGATCGACACCACCGGATACTCAGCCCGCAGCTGCTTATACATCTTGATCATACCATTCACGTCAAGCGTGCGATGTTCCGTCTCCAGCCGATACTGGCCATCGCCCTCATGGAATTCGCTCGAGGCCACATCAAGAGCAAAGGCAAAGTCCTGCTCCAACTTGTAGCCAGCCTGCTGAATCGCCCGTGCTAGCAGCTTGACCGGCTCCATATTGCCACCGCGCACATGTGGCGCGTAGCCACCTTCATCGCCAACAGTCGTCGGGTAACCCTCAGCCTCGAGCACCTTTGCCAGCGCATGAAACACCTCGGCGCTCATCCGCATCGCATCCTCAAACGTTGACGCACCGACTGGGATGATCATGTATTCCTGAATATCCGTCGCACCCAGCGCATGCTGCCCACCGTTCATCACATTAATCATCGGCATCGGCAGGCTCATCGTGCCAGCATTCGCCAGCTGATTAACATAGACAAAAAATTCAATACCCTTGGACTCGGCCGCCGCCTTGGCAACCGCCAGGCTGACCGCTAGGATGGCATTCGCCCCAAGCCGCCCCTTGTTTGGCGTGCCGTCCAGCTGCCGCATCCGCTCGTCAACCCGATGTTGCGCAAATGGATCCATGCCGCGCAGCGCCCGCGCGATCTCGACATTAACATGCTCGACCGCCTTGAGCACGCCCTTGCCGCCATACGCCAAGTCACCATCACGCAGTTCGACTGCCTCGTGCGAACCAGTACTGGCACCTGACGGCACTGCCGCCCGCCCGAACGAGCCATCGCTCAACCGAACATCGGCCTCCACCGTCGGATTGCCCCGAGAATCTAAAATTTGTCGTGCGTGAATGTCTGTGATTGTGATATTGTTCATACCTGCTATTGTAGCAGAGACGAAAGAGCAGGGGCAAGCGGGTTACGACCTTCGCCTCACTCGTACAGGCTCTATGTTTCCCTCTCCGCTACTTTGCCGAGGCAGTACAGGGCTATCACACACCCTCACTCGTACTAAACGACCCGTCTTTGTCTGAAATTAAGCCGTTGTCGGACCGGGACAATTCTCGGCAAACTGCAGTACGTGATTTCCAGATTCATCAATCTCATCAAGAAGGCCCGCTGCTTGGCTACGTAGATCTTTATTAAGTTCTCCTAGTACCTCAGGATCCAGACCTGCAACATCAACCTGCACGCCGTCACCTCGAAAAAGTTGAATATTTGGATTATCTCTCAACCCCCTCAGGGCTAACTCTGCAGCCTCTTGGGCAGCCCGCCGTCTATTCTCCACATTCTCGCAAGCTGGCCCAGCAATCGGACAGTCCTTGCATTTACCTAAAAATTCCGCCTTATTCATAGTTACATAATTGTACCGCTACATTGCAAATATGTCAAACTACTTGCAAAATAACGTTTTACCATCTATGCTTGTAGTTAATTATGAGAGAAAGACGTTATCATTCACCAATAGCCGACGGACTATCTATACTGAGTAGCCCAAACTTTCAGCGAGGGGTTGATGAGGCTAATCATGCACTCGCCGCCAAAACAGAAGTGACGAAGAGAGGAGAGCGCCTCCCACGGGATAGGGATCCCGAAAACATAATCAAGCAGCACATCACCCCACACTTTCCGGACGACTACATCGGCTCGCTGGTCACGATCACAAATGTTACTGAGAGCGATAAGCTAGCTGTCTGCCAACTGAGAGGAGAGCTCCTGTTACCAGAGGCTAAAAGATGTATGGTTAATAAGTGCTCGCGAATACTAGCGGCGCTGGCCATTCGCTCCCAGGGAGATACGCATCACTTTCCACTCTCCCAAGAGACAATCAGCAATATTCTCCAATTTGATGTTCATCTGCCAACTGACCTACTAGCGGGTTACTTTTCGGCTCAAGCGACAAATCCCGAGATACACAAGACGATACTCAACATAGAAAATGCCGCCAAATATGCCGGCTCACCCGCCGACCGTGCTGCAATAATCGCTTGGGGCGTCCAAACATTGACTCAGCAATTGGGCGAAGATTTCTGTAAGGGTGGGTCGTTTTCCGGTGAAGGGTCTACATTCACGAGTGAAGGGGTTAGGCTTCCGTATAGCAAATTTAACGACATGAGATCCACCGGCTTTAGTGTAATCACTGACTACACTAATGACGAGCCAACTCCACGGGTTGCCCTTTCACTGGAAGATAGTGACGGTACTATTCAGGTTATCCCAGACCGTCGTTTCCTCTCTAGGCTAATGCGCCGTAACATCAGCGATGGGTAATATCTCGTAGTATAACCCTCGGTTGCTTTCCTGTACTATTTCAGGTATAATTTCACCATCATCAAATCAATGCTGGGAGGCAAATTCGCTCGAGAAGTCGCGAGTCGCCGCTTGTACCACAGAAAGGATTAGTATGGCCAAGAAAGCCGAGCTGCTAGAAAAAGCAGCAGAACTACAACTAGCAGTCAGCGACAAGAATACCATCGCTGAGATTGAAGCGGCAATTGCCGAAGCTGAATCAGGCACGCCTGAAAATAGCAAGCCGCACGAAACTAAAGATAAGGACGTCATCGCCGAGCGCGAAGCCATCGTCGCCAAGGCCGGCAAGCGCAGCCAAAAAGCCCTTGACGAGGCTGCCGAGAAAGCCGAAAAGGAAGCCCGCAAAGAAGCCGGCGACACCACGCCGCAATCTGACGACGCCGAAGCACATGTCAAGAAAGGCCCGAAGCCGATCACGCGTCCGCGCCTGGAGCGCCGCGGCAAAAAATATCAGGAAGCTGCAAAGAAGATTGAGAAAAATAAGCTGTACAGCCTTGACGAAGCACTGAAATTGGCTGCTGAGACCAGCCCCGTCAAGTTCGATGCCAGCGTTGAAATTCACGTTCGCCTGGGTGTTGATCCGCGCCAAGCCGATCAGAACGTCCGCTCGACCGTAGCGCTGCCGCACGGCACCGGCAAGGACGTCCGCGTAGCAGTGTTCGCACCAGAGTCAGAGCATGCTGCCGCTAAGAAAGCCGGCGCTGACATCATCGGTGACGAGGAGTTCCTGAAGCAGCTGGACAAGGAAGAATTGAACTTTGATATCTTAGTCGCAACGCCGCAATATATGCCGAAGCTTGGCAAGTACGCCCGGCTGCTCGGTCCGCGCGGTTTGATGCCAAATCCAAAGTCCGGCACCGTTGCCACCGACGTCGCTAAAGCGGTGTCCGAGGCCAAGGCCGGCAAGGTCGAGTACCGCGTCGACAAGCAGGCCATCGTCCACTTATCAATCGGCAAGGTTTCGTTTGGCGCCGACAAACTGGCAGAGAATACCCGCGCCTTCCTCGCCAGTCTGAACGCCCAAAAGCCATCCAGCCTTAAGGGCATTTATGTCAAATCTATCGCTATCGCCACCACCATGGGGCCGAGCGTAAAGGTTGAGACTTCACTGTAGGGTGGGTCTCCTCTCATAAGCGCGCTTCATACTCGAGGCGCGTTTTCATATTCCTGAAAATTAAAGCCAACATTGTCTTGCATCCCGTTGTCATTTCTGCTACAATTCTAAGGAACATTACCAAAGACAGCGTGCGACCGAAGGGAACTGAGGTATAAAAATGCCGCCGAGGGATGAAACGAGCAGTTTTATTTGACGTCTTTGGTAGTGCGAGAATCAAAGACGTTTTTGTTTGCTCGGCTAATCCCCAGAAAACGAGAACCAGATTTTCCATTACCGCACGTTAACAAATCGGTCGAATCACACAAGAACCAATCAAAGAAAGGATTTTTATGGCAATTTCACGCGATAAAAAACAAACTTTGGTTGCTGAACTAACCGAGCTTCTGAAAGACGCCAAAGGTACGGCATTTGCGCGGTACCAGGGGCTGAGTGTGGCTGAATTGCAAGAACTGCGCAAGGCCGCCCGCGAAGCAAACGTCGTCATCAAGGTGGTCAAAAACCGCTTGGTACGCGTAGCATTGCAGGGCGTTGACGGTTACAAAGAAGCCGAGACTGACTTATTGGTTGGCCAATTGGTTTACGCCATGAGCGCCGAAGATGAGGTCATGCCAGCCAAAGTTCTGGACACGTTTGCAAAGACGCATCCAGCACTGCAGTTGGCCGGCGGCTTCTCAGGTGAAGGCTTGAGTATCAACGAAGCTGACATCAAAGCGCTGGCTGGCTTGCCAAGCAAAGACCAGCTTATCGCCGAAGTGGTGGCACAATTGCTCTCACCAGTCCACGACACCGTGGGCGCACTTGGCGGCAACTTGCACGGACTTTTGGACGGCATCGAAGCCAAAGCTACGGCTTAAGTTTAGCAATCAATCATCTCGAGTTATTTGATCTTCATAAGTCTCCGTACAGCGATTGCAGCCCGAGCGCCCCCTGAAGGCGCGCCCGGCGCGAAAAGAGGAGGCGTTGAAGATTGGATAACTCGAGATGATAAATAATCAATAATCTAAGGAGAATACCATGGCTGATATTAAAAAATTGGCTGATGAACTGGTCAAACTGACAGTTCTGGAAGTTAATGAATTGAAGAACTACCTGAAAGAAGAATACGGCATCGAGCCAGCTGCAGCCGCAGTTGCGGTGGCTGGTCCAGCTGCTAGCGGCGATGCTGCTGCAGAAGATGAAAAAACTGAGTTCACCGTCACCCTAAAGGACGCGGGCGCTCAAAAAGTCGCTGTCATCAAGGCAGTCAAGGAAATCACTGGCTTGGGCCTCGGTGAGTCAAAGGCCATCGTCGACGGCGCTCCAGCACCAGTCAAGGAAAAGGTGTCAAAGGACGAAGCCGAAGCTGCCAAGAAGACGCTCGAGGACGCCGGCGCTAGCGTTGAGTTAAGCTAATTTGAGTGAAACGACCGATTGTTTTCGTAGAGAAATGCCGCCCGGAGCTTATACCACGGGCGGTGTTTTATTGGCAAGGGTAAAAATTACCACGGTTTTGCCTGACTATCTGTTATCCTTGTGGAAAGATGAGCTGTTAGCCGATGCGAATAGGCTGACGGGGCTTGCACACTCACATAATTAGTGCTATATTACACTCACGTACTATCAAAATAGACAAGGAATGCGAGCCATATGTCTGATTTACCGGAAAAGCAAGTGAAGCGCCTCAGGACGCTCATCCAAGAAGCAGAAACTAACTTAGCAGCAGCCAAGGAGCTGCTGATCAGCATCGTTGGTGACGATGGACAAGTCGTCACGCCGAAAACCTCGTCGGACGATGTTGCCGGCAAGATAATCGAGGGTGTGTTTGATGGTCAAATGATGATGGGGCCTGATGGCAAGAATTATCCAATCCCGGCGAACTACGCCTCAAAGTCCAAGCTCGTCGAGGGCGACATCTTGAAATTAACCATCGCCGAAGACGGCAGCTTTATCTACAAACAAATCGGCCCGGTCTCGCGCAAACAAGTCATCGGTACGCTCGTCCAACATGACGGCGTTTACTACGTCGAAGCCAATGGCCGTGAATATCGCATCCTGCTCGCCAGCGTCACCTTCTTCCGCATCGAAGTCGGCGACCAAGTCACCATCATCATCCCTGATGACAATCCGGACGCCACCTGGGCAGCTGTCGAAGCGCCACTATAGACCGTTTTTGACATTTGAAGCCGTCCCGGGCGGTTACCGGGCGGCTTTTGATATAATGGTGCTATGTCTGGGGAGTTTTTGCTAAGCTACGCCAGCTTTGATACCGAAAACCGGCCATTTCTGGAATGGCAGATTGACGGCAAGACTGAGCGTGGTGATGTTTTGGGACAGGAGCCGTCACTGGCGTTTGATTTTTCGACCAAATATTGTACCGGCTGGGTGGATTTTGACAATCATTGCAGCCAGGTTTGTCCTGACAGCGCCACGGTTGACGGTAAATATGAAAACTGCCTGAAATGTCGTAATCGGACTGGTTTTAATCCTGCGTTTTATAACGCCGATTCGGTGTCGGCCCAGCAAAAATTAATCAAAACCCGCACTTCGTCTATCTGGCATATTTCGCGCCGGAAGTTATCAAAGTCGGCATCTCGCAGGAAGAGCGCGGCATTCGGCGGCTGCTGGAGCAGGGAGCGCGCCTGGCGGTGAAGCTGGAAACGTTTGCTTCGGCGTTGATCGCCCGGCAGTATGAGGCGAAAATAGCCGGCCTGGACGGCATCATAGAAATGGTGGCTGCCAGCAAAAAGCTAGGGATGATCAAGCAGCCGCTCGATACTGCAGCGGCGGAGCAGGCCCTAGCTGACACGCTGATACGCATTCAGCAAAAACTGGGGCTGGATTTTCCAAATCGGACGCTCATCATGTGCGACGAGTATTTTCACACGGACGGTCGAGACCTCAGTAGTGTGATTGATATGACGGGGCATAAAACCATGGCTGGCGTCGTCATCAGCGTCATCGGCTCGGTACTCATCACCGACTACGATGGACAGCTGCTGGCATACAACGTGAAAAAATTCATCGGCTACCAGGCGCAAACAATTGACGGCGCCATTAACATCGAAATACCCAGCACACAGTTGGCGCTGTTTTAAGGAGTGCTCGTGTGGGGCGTGCTGTCTTTTAATCAACCACCAAACAGCTTACTAATCCCATACTTTGCGTTATAATACATAAGTAATGAGTCAAGCACTGTACCGCAAATATCGCAGTCGCAGCTTGGACGAGGTGTTGGGACAAGATCATGTGACCAACATTTTGCGCCGAGCGCTGGAGCAGGGTAAAATCGCCCATGCGTATTTACTGACGGGTCCGCGCGGCGTGGGCAAGACCAGCGTAGCGCGAATTTTAGCGCATGAAATCAATCAGTTACCGTACGATGAGGATGCCTCGCACCTGGATATTATTGAAATTGACGCCGCCAGCAACAACGGTGTCGACGACATCCGCACCCTGCGCGAAAAAGCCCAAGTCGCGCCCGTTTCCGCACCGAAAAAAATTTACATCATCGACGAAGTTCACATGTTGTCCAAGCCTGCCTTTAACGCACTGCTAAAGACCCTAGAGGAACCGCCAGCGCACGTGGTGTTTATCCTGGCGACCACCGACGCCGACAAGCTGCCCGCCACCATCCTCAGCCGCGTCCAGCAATTTTTCTTCCGCCCCATTCCGACAGACATCATGGCGCGCCAGTTGATGACTATTGCCGAAAAAGAGGGCTTTAGTATCGAGGAAGACGCTGCACGGTTGATCGCTGAGCGTTCGCGCGGCGGGTTTCGCGACGGCATCAGCATGCTTGATCAATTGTCAGCATTGGCGGACGCTAACAAACCACTGAACTCAGCCAATGTAGCTCAGTATCTGGGACTGAGCGCCGCTGAAACGCTGGAAAATCTGCTGGAGTTGTACCAGCAGCGCGACGCTTCTGGGGCGCTGAGTTTGCTGGATGAACTAGAGCAAGCTGGCACCGATCCGGTCGTCCTGTCCCGTCAATTATTGTCGCTACTGCGAGCACGCTTACATCAGCGGCCAGAGTTAATTACATTAGTCAAGCAGCTAATCGAGATCGACCGCCATCCGCATCCGGACTTGAAATTATTGACGATATTTATGGACAATAGGGAACAGGTGACCGACACATCGCCCGAGCTGATATCGCCGTCGATCACCAGTCCCAAAACCACAGCCAAACCGCCACTCACCATTTCCAAATCGCCAATAGATAAGCCAGAGTCATCGGCAGCTGATACAGAAACACCAGCCGCGCAGCCAGCAGAAAATTTGCCAAAAACTACCCCAAAGAATCAGCAAACTAATGACTCTAAGAGTAAGGAAGCCGTAGGCGCCGCCACCCCGGCAGACAATCAACCAACGTCGGACAATCCGCCGACCTCCGCCACAGACATCGACTGGGATAAAATCATCGCCCTGGCCAAAGAACAGTCGTTCGCTATTGCGACATTGTTGCAACACTGCAGTTGGCAACGAAACGGCAACACCTTGACCCTGTACGTCGGTAATGCCTTTAATAAAAAGAAACTAGATGATGCCAAGAATCGCCCGCTTATTGCGACAATTGTGCAACAAGTCACCGGCACTGAACTGGATATTGCGACAATCGGACAAAAAGCCCCGCCCAAAGACGCCGAGCTTGCGAAAATTGCCGAGCTAATGGGCGGCGGCGAAGAAGTTAACCTGGAGGAATTATCATGAGCGAAACAACCCAAACCGAGACCATAGCGGGCAAATTGCCGCCCCAAAACCTGGACGCTGAAAAAAGCCTGCTCGGCGCAATTCTCATCGACGAGGAAGTCCTAGCCGACGCCGCGGAAATAGTCAAACCGAACGACTTTTATGATAAAAACCACGGGCTAATTTTCGCTGGTATGATGCGGCTATTTGAAAAACATAAGCCAGTTGACCTCTTGACCTTGACCGATGAACTCAAGCGCAAGGACGAGCTGGAACTCATCGGTGGCTCGGCGTATTTGACGGAGCTCACCAACTACGTGCCGACAGCAGCGCACGCAGCGGCGTACGCCGAAATGGTGGCGCAAACAGCGGTGCGGCGGCGCTTAATCAAGGCCAGCAGCGGCATCACCGAACTCGGCTATGACGAATCGACGACGACCCAGGAATTATTAGAAAAAGCCGAGGCCGAATTATTCAGCGTCTCCGACCAGTCATTGAAACAGGATCTGGTCAGCCTGGAAAGTATCTTGACCGACAGCTTTGACCGTATCGAGGAGCTTCACCGCAACAAGGGCAGCCTGCGCGGTATGCGGACTGGCTACCGCGATCTGGACACCATGACAGCGGGCCTGCAGAAGTCGGATTTGATTATCCTGGCCGCCCGTCCAGCCATGGGTAAGACGACGTTGGTGACTAACCTAGCCTACAACGTAGCGACGATCGAGAAAAAGCCGGTGCTGTTTTTCAGCCTCGAGATGAGCAAGGAGCAGCTGACCGATCGTATGTTGGCGGATGCGGCCGGCGTTGATAGCTGGAATATTCGTACCGGTAATTTGAGCGGCGATGATTTTGAGAAATTATCCGAAGCCATGGGCGAGATGGCAGAAGCGCCGATTTACATTGACGATACGCCGGGCCTCAGCATTCTGGAAATGCGCACCAAAGCTCGCCGTTTAGCGCACGAAGGCGAAATTGGCCTGATCATCGTCGACTACCTGCAGCTGATGCAGGCCACCAACAATCACAACGGTAACCGCGTCCAGGAAGTGTCGGAAATTTCCCGCGGCCTAAAGTTGATCGCCCGTGAGCTCAACGTGCCGCTGATTGCCCTCAGTCAGCTGAGCCGTTCGGTCGAGTCGCGCACGCCGCCAATTCCGCAGCTGGCCGACCTGCGCGAGTCTGGCTCCATCGAGCAGGACGCCGATATCGTTAGCTTTATTTACCGCCCAGGCTATTACGAACCGGACAATCCGGAAGTGCAAAACATCACCGATCTGATCATCGCCAAGCACCGTAACGGCCCAGTCGGCAAGATTCAACTCTACTTCCACCCAGAGCGCCTGCGTTTTATGAGCCTCGATCGCAAGCATGACTAGAATTGTGCTATAATCAATACCAATGAAAAAGCGGAAACTTGCCGACTCGGCTGTCTATCGTTGGCGCTATTGGCTAGGCTACATGGCGCTGATCGTGCTATTTTGTGCGGCCATCACCGCCGCTAGTTTGTATGCCCCGGGCGGCGTGAGCGAGGCGGAAATTGAAGCGCTTAGCACCACCAATGCCATCTCGCCAACTAACCTCGGCTCGTTCGCCCAAACCAACTTACCATTTCACCTCTTGCAGCGCGGATTATTCAGCATATTTGGCGTCACCATCTATACCATCAAGTTGCCGTCGCTTATCCTGTCATTCATCGCAGCCGTTGCCATATTTTTCCTATTGCGGCGCTGGTTCAAGCCCAATGTCACCATCCTGTCGCTCGTCATCATGATCGTCACCGGCCAGCTGATCTTCTTTGCCCAAAGCTTCACGCCGCACATCCTCTACATCACCTATGCTGCGCTCATCCTCCTCTTTGCCAGCCTGATCGTTCAGCGCGCTAAGGGCTCGGCCTTGTGGCGGCTGCTGCTGGCGGCGACGGTCGGCCTGAGTCTGTTTACGCCGTATTTTTGGTATATTCATCTGATGCTGCTGTTGGTAGCGCTGATCCACCCGCATACCCGCTACGCGCTACTCGCCAAACGCAATCGCTTCAAATGGCTACCAGCGATCGTCGTTCTCGCGCTCACGAGCGCGCTGGCAATTTTCCTCGCCGCGACGCATCACGATCTACTCAAATCACTGGTCGGTATTCACAGCCTCAGCTGGGCGTTAGTCGATAATTTGCGGTTGCTGCTCTATCATTATCTCTGGGTCAAGCCAACCGTTGTCGGCGGTCAGATCACACCGGTGCTCGACTTTTCGGCGCTGTTTCTGATCGCTCTCGGATTTTTCAAAACCGTCCAACAGCACCACACCGCACGTTCGTACATGATCGGCGTCTGGCTGCTACTAAGTTTGCCGCTGCTGGCGCTGCAGCCATCAATGACCAGCATTATTATCTTGCCGCTATTTATCCTGCTGGCGGTTGGCGTCGAGGCACTGCTCAATCAATGGTATTCGCTGTTCCCGCGCAATCCTTATGCCCGTATCACTGGCTTATTGATGCTGATGGCGCTCATCGGCGTGATGGTGCTCTCGGGCCTCGACCGCTTTACCAATGGGTATCGTCATTTCTCGGGCGCGGTGCATGAATTTAGCACTGACTTGCCACTGCTACAAAAAGCCATCGCCGGCCGGCAAAACGTCGTTCTCGTCGCCAACCCGCACGAGGCGCCGCTCTACGAAACCGTCGCTCGCTATAGCAAGCACAAACTCGCCGTCAATCAGCCGGCCGCGGAGGGTGCTACGCTCGTCATCACCCGCGCTGAACAAATGGCACACCCCAACACTGACGGCTGGACACTCGAGCGCATCGTCACCAATAGCCACACCGAGCGGGCTGACCGCTTTTACCTCTACAAATTGGCGAAAAAATAGCGTATAATGAAAAAGTAAATTCAAGGAGGAATCAATAATTATGGCGTTTGACCAAGTCAAGATGTTGCAGCAACTGCGCAAGGCCCAGAAACAACTCGGCAAGGAAATCATTGAAGTAGAAGCCGGCGATGGCGCAGTGGTCGTCCAGATCACCGGCGAGCTGAAAATTAAGTCGATCAAGATTAATCCAAAAATGGTTGACCTCGATAATATCGAGCAGCTGGAACACTGGATCCAGATTGCAATTCGCGACGGTTTAGCCAAAGCGCAGGAAGTTGCTGCCGAGACGATGAAGCCGCTGATGGGCGGGCTGGGCAACTTGCCGTTCTAATGAAACCGACGATTTTACCAGCGGCGCTGACGACGCTGATTGATGAATTTGGTGGACTACCTGGGGTTGGGCCGCGAACTGCTGAGCGCTATGCCTACGCTGTACTTCGGCGTGACGCCAGACGGGCTGAGCAGCTAGCACGGGCGCTAGATCGGCTGCACACACGTGTTAAAACCTGTCCGGTCACGTTCGCGCTGATCGATCATGATCAAGAGGTGTCGCCGCTATATCAAGACGAGTCGCGCAATCGCCGCTTGATTTGCGTAGTCGAAGAGCCGCTGGACATCGTGGCGCTGGAGCGGACGGGGCAGTATAGTGGCACCTATCACGTGCTGGGCGGGGCGATTTCACCAATTGATGGCATCGGCCCGGAGCAGCTACACATCCCCGAGCTCATTGAGCGCATCAAGCATGATGACGCCGAGGAATTAATCATCGCCACCAACGCGTCGGTCGAGGGCGAATCAACCGCGCTCTTTTTACAGCGCTACCTCCAGGAGGCCGGTCTCACCATCACCATCTCGCGCCTGGCTCGCGGCATCCCCGTCGGCGTCGACCTCGAATATGCCGACCAAATCACCCTGACGCATGCGCTGGAAGGACGACGAACGCTATAGCTTGCTAAGGCCATCCTGCTTTTGCTACAATACAACCATGAAACCAGAGGTGGGAAGGGCACGCGACGAGGATATCGCGGCATTTTTAGCGAAATTTGACGACGTCGAGGAAGCAATCGACGCAATCCGTAATTTCGCCCAGCCAGCTGTTTCGGCTGGTTTGGTTGACTTACCTCCAGCCGCCAAATCCGATTCAGCCGCTAAGGTTATGACGCCGTCCGCTGCTGCGCCAGAATGTTCCGGCCGCTGCCACATCGCCGTAACCGACCTCGCCAAATCTTACCGCGTCGGCCGCCAGACCATTCCAGCGCTCGGCGGCGTTAGCCTTGATATTTTCGCTGGCGAATTCGTAGCCATCACTGGCGCTAGCGGCTCGGGCAAAAGTACTTTACTGCAACTCATCGGCGGACTCGACAAGCCGTCCGCCGGTCAAATCCTCATTAACGACCAGCCGCTCAGCCGCTTGTCCGACCGGCAACTGTCACGGTTTCGATCGCGTGAAATCGGCTTTGTTTTTCAATCATTTTATCTGCAGCCATTCCTAACCCTGTCCGCCAATCTGGAAATTCCTGCCATGTTTGCCCGCGTCAAGCCCAAGCAGCGCCGCGCCCGCGCCCAGGAGCTCGCCGAATTGGTCGGGCTAGCAGACCGGATGCACCATTTGCCGCGCGAACTTTCCGGCGGTCAAATTCAGCGCGCTGCCATCGCCCGTGCCTTATTCAATCGCCCGAATATTTTACTCGCCGACGAGCCGACAGGCAATCTGGACAGCGCCAATTCCGACCGCATCATCGACCTATTTCATCAAATTCGCCGCGAACTCGGCACCACGGTCGTTATCGTTACACACAATCCAGACATCGCCGCAGCAGCCGATCGTGAAATCCGCCTGAAGGACGGGAGGGTAACCGATGCTTAGAATCACCGATTCGCTGCGGCTGGCTGGCACCAAACTCCGAGTGCGGCGTATTCGCTTGTCCATCACCGTGGTCGTGTCCGGGCTGCTTTTCGCGGCGCTGCTGGCGGGACTGACTATGCTAATGGGCGCTCAGCGGAGCGTCGAGGAATTTGATCGGGGCAGCCTGAATAATCGCTACTTGGTGGCGCAAACCGCCATTCGGCCAAATAATATTGAATTTACCTCAAATCTAACCGCCCGCGCCGAAGCCGAACGCACGCAAATGATCAAGGACAAGCAGGCGCTGGCTGCCCGCCTCGGCCTGCCATACGACCCCAAATCCGAACCGCCAATCATGCAGTCATTTCCTGACAGCCCGCCGTACCCGAACAACCAAAGCATCATCGTCCAGCGGCTTATTCGCCAGGAGACCGCCAAATTGCCGCGCCTCACAGCAGACGCGCAGTGGCAATTTGCCCGCACCCACGGTGCCATCCGGCAGTTTAGTATTCAGTCAATCGCCGCCAATGGCATGCTGAATTATATGGAGCGGGGAATTGAGTCGTTTGACGACAAGCGCCAGCAAAACAACCAGCCGACACCATTGGAAGAATTTAAGCAGCAATTCGGCAGTATAACCGCCATTGACCAATCGCTACTGGGCGGCTATCTGCTGGCTGGCGCCAGCGCCAAACCCAGCGAGATCCCGCTGATCATCCGCTACCAGGACGCCGAGGTGCTGCTCGGTCTCAAGCCGCTGGATAAAAATGCCGGCAATGATATGCAACTAGCCCGGCTCAAAGAATTGCGCCAAAAAGCCGGGCAGCTAACATTCAGCGCTTGTTATCGTAACCCGGCTTCGCAAGAATTACTGCAAACCGCCAAACAGCAAATCCAAGCTGCCGCCAATCAAGCTAAAAAACCATCCGCCGATTATGTCAAACCAGACCGCGAATACGCCATACCACCTGCCGATTCCTGCGCTGCGCCGACCGTCGTTAAGGATAATCGTTCAGCCGAAGCCAAGCGCACCGAAGCTAACCAGCGCCAATTTGATCAAACTTTCGGCTCAACCCAGTCCGAACCCGCCCAAGCCAAATTTACTTTCCGCGTCGTCGGTCTAATGCCGGACGACATGAAAGCCACCCAGAGTGACATCGGCAGCTTCTTGCAGCAGTTTTTAAGCACCCGCCTGTCACACACCTGGATCATGCCGCGTGGCTCAATGACCACCGCGGCGCAAACGGCACTTGAATCGACCATTCAAACTGCCACCAACAATGATCAAGGTGGCGCCAACAGGGACGAAACGCTAGCCATCTATGAATTCAGCGACCCCAACAAAGCTCGCAGCTACCTGGCAGCCGCCTCTTGCGGCGAAGGAGCCGCCCAACCCGAACCCGCTGAAGCTTCCAAAACCCAAAAATCTAATAAATCAATCTGCCTGCCGCACTACGTAGTATTCGCGTCGCCCACCGGCAGCAACTCGCTCGTCAATTACGACGCCATGGAACGCCTCAAGCCAATCATCATGTGGACGTTCATCGGCGTGACGATCATCGCCGCCTTTATCTTGCTGATTATCATTTCCCGCACCATCGCCGACAGCCGCAAAGAATCCGCAGTTTTTCGAGCGCTCGGAGCAACACGGCTTGATATTAGCCAAATTTATTTCGTCTACACCATGATCGTGGCGCTGCTTACCGCGCTGTTCAGCATCACCGCCGGACTGATCGTCGTATATATCGCCGACAATATGTTCGCTAGTCAAATCACCGCGACGCTGCGCATCGCCATGACGCCGAAAGACTTGGCGACGACCTTCCATTTCTGGACGATGGACTGGATGGTCATCGGCGCGGTCGCACTTAGCATCATCGCCGCGGCTGTACTGGCATGCCTGATACCACTCATCCGCAACACCCGCCGCAACCCGATCAAAGACATGCGTGATGAATAGCCTCGCCACACCACCGAAACTCCCATCTGCTATAATAAGACTATGTTTGATACCGCCCAGCAACTCATCCAATCTGCCAACAACATCGTCATCATCCAGGCCGAAAATCCTGATGGCGACAGTCTGGGTTCTAGCTTGGCGCTGGAGGAGGTGCTGAGCGATTTGGGTAAAACTGTGACGTTGTATTGCCCAGTCGATATCCCCAAATATCTGCGGTATATTCGCGGCTGGGACAGGGTAGTTGGCGATTTTCCAGCCCACGCCGACCTAGCCATCATCGTTGATACCAGCGCTGATATTTTGCTTAGCAAAGTCTTAGAAACACCCGGCGCGCGGCATTTTTTGGAAACGCATCCGGTACTAGTTATCGACCATCACACCGCCGAGTCGACGCTGAGTTTTGAGCATACCATGCTCTCTGACACGGTGGTGGCTACCGGGGAATTACTATACCAATTGTTCACGCACGCCGGCTGGACTATCAACCAGCAGGCGGCTGAAGATTTGCTGATTGCCATCATGTCCGACAGCCTGGGCCTCACCACACCAAACACTGCCGCGTCGACCTTTCACGTGGCTGGCGAATTGACCGCGCTAGGCGCCTCCAATGCCGAAATTGAAGAACGGCGGCGCGAATTTATGAAGAAATCGCCGGAGATCTTGGCGTACAAAGGCAGACTAATTGAGCGAATCGAATATTTACTGGACGGACAATTGGCGCTGGTGCACGTGCCATTTGAGGAAATTCAAGCCTACAGCGACGCCTACAACCCCGGCGCACTAATCGGCGACGAACTGCGGTTGGTCGAGGGCGTGGCGCTCAGCTGCGTCATCAAAACCTATCCCGACGGCAAACTAACCGCCCGCCTACGCGGCAACTTACCGATCGCCGACACCGTGGCTGGCTACTTCGGCGGCGGCGGCCATCCGTACGCGGCCGGCTTCCGCGTGTACGAGAATTATGACGAGGCCGTGCGGGAATTGGTGACGGCGACGGATAAGGCTTTACGAGAAGCGGGGCAAGAGTAGGCGTTCCATTATGGATACGTCGTAAAACTATTCACTTTTCTTGATATAATCAAAGTTACCACATGAACAACTACTGCAATATCCTATTTCCAGAAATAGTCAACAAAGCATTCCCAATTCTCGACGGCGCATCATACATTCGCCAGCTGGCGTCGCTTGTGCCACTCTGTCCCGACACAGCGTTTCATTTGTTTGACGATAAAAATGGAGGCTTATTCGCGCTAGTAATGACAGATTATCCCGACCCGCTTTATCATAGCGAGGAGCTCAAGCAGATTTCTGGCGAATACGAGTTTGAGTTTACGTACCTCATCAAGCCATACGCCAACGATCAGCATATTGAAATTCGTCCGAACGATGATATCGATAACAGCTTTTTCGTGCCAGACCCAAAGAGTTATTATCGGTATTATTTGGCGGCGACCAAGCAAAAGCTGGATCAGTGATTTTCGCGTACATAGCGCGGAAAGCGGCCACCGATAGCGAATGCGAGCCATCATTGCTACCCAAATTTATTTATAATCATAACAGAGGTGAGAGAAATATTACACCACATTTTTGACAAAATCCATTGACATTTTATTCTATTAGTGATATATAATATACCAGCTTTCAGCTCAGAGTTTAGTCTAAGGGCGAAAGTCGCCCTTTAGCTTTGAGCGAATCTCTTTAGGAAGGAGGCACACATAATGTGCGCCCATGATATCTCCTACGTTGCATTTACAATATTGATGGCAGCGGCGGTGATTAGCACCGCCCTAATTGGAGCAGCGCTGATAGTCGCCTCCTCCCTCGCTCCAAGGAGTAGAGAACAAGAGGACAAAGAGGACAAAGAGGGCTAACAGCCCACCGAAAATAGCTCACCGACTGGGCTCAAACTGGTTGATATGCGTTACTTGCATTTCCTGGGTTGAGATATATCCAGTTCTGGTTTGAGCTCGTTCGGTGGGCTATTTTCATTGGAGATAGTTGTTACTAATTAGAGACCTATTCGCCCGCTCATTCTGGGCGGTTCGTCTTCATCCGCTCATTAGCCGCTTCTACCATATCAGCGAACTTCCGACCAGCACGGCGAGCCAGCCACCACTGGGCCAGGGCGACGGGAACGACTACGGCGATGCCCGGCCAGAGCAGAGCAACGTTTGGCATAGTAAAGTCAAAGAACTGCCTGAGTGGCTCAATGCCAAAGCTCACCAAGGTAACGAACAGCACCCCCGCCAGATACAACGTCCGCGCCAGGTGCGCCCGCTTATCCAGAACCACACCGAGCATCGGCCCGACCAAAAACACCAGATAAATCCCAAAGAACGTTGCCGTCAGAACCGTCATCGTCGCCGCCTCGGCCGCTTGATGTGGATGTAGTGTCACGCCCGACCAGTAGGTAAAGGCCACGGTGAGGCCCGTCAGCAGCGCGATCGGCGCCACCGCCTGCAAGGTGTCGCGCCAAAAATACACCGGATTGACCCGATGACGCGGCCGTGGCGGAAACAGCGTCCACATGATCGTCGGCATAGTCACCAGGAAAATATTGAGAAAGGTGATGTGCCGCGGCGCGTACGGATAATTCAGCCCAACCAGCATGGTACTGAGTAGCAGCACCACACCGTAAATAATCTTATGAAAGAACAGGGTGGCGATGACTTCGATCGCTTGCATGATCCGATTACCCAGCTTCATGCCAATCGGCAGGGACGTAAACGAGTTATTCAATAAAATGATGTCCGCCACCCGCCGCGACGCCGGAGCACCGGCGTACATCGCCACGCCGAGGTCAGATTTTTTCAGCGCCAGCGCGTCGTTGACACCGTCGCCGACCATGCCGGTGAACTTGCCGGACTGCTTGAAATGAGCGATCAGCCGCTCCTTTTGCTCTGGCAGCACGCGAGCAAAAATTGTGTGTTCATCAGCGGCCTTGTCGAAGGCTTTGTCGCTGAGACCCGCCAATGCCGAGCCGAGGATGGCCTTGTCCGGATTAGCGATGCCCGCCTGGCGCGCGATGTGCTGCACGGTGCGCGGATTATCGCCGGAAATCACCCGGATGACCACGCCTTGCTCCTGGAGGAACTTGACCGTATCAATCACGCCGTCGCGCAGGGAATTACGCAAAATCACCGCGCCGATCGCCCGCCCAGAACCGTCCGGCAGATCCTTGAGTTTCGTCGTTTCACCGTCAAATTCCGCCAGCATCAGCACTCGTAGGCCGCTGTCCGCCCACTCGTCCAGCTGCCGCTGCAACATGGTGTCAACCGGCGCCAATTTAGCCACAAACTCCGGCGCTCCCATCATCAATGTCCGCGTTTGACCGTCAATTTTCGCCCGGACGCCCGCCATCTTGCGCGCCGAGGAAAAGGCCATCACCTCGATGATGTCTGCGTGCTTGGGCGGCGTGAGTTCTGCGAGGATCGCTTGCCCGGTGATATTACCGCCGCTGGTTTCATGGGCGATGAGAGCAGCGAAAGAGGCAACAGCTGACTCAGAAAAATCCGGAACCCGAGCGACCACTGGGCGCGCGGCGTGTAGCTTTTCTGAGTCAGCTATTGCCGAGCTCATCAGTACACCCGACTCATCAAACGCCACCACTCGCTCCAGCGTCACCTCGTCGCTAGTCAGCGTGCCAGTCTTGTCCACAGCCAACAGATTGAGCAGCGCCATCGCCTCGATCGCCGCCAATTTTTGCGGCAGCACCTTGGCCTGCGCCAGCCGCAGCGAGCCGAACGCCAGCAGCAGGGAACTAGCCAGCAGCAGCCCCTCCGGCACTACTGTCACCGCCGCCGAAGTAATCGTCTTTAAGATAATCACCACGTTATCACCCGACAAATAATACACGATAAAAATCAGGGCAGCCAACACGATCGCGCCGTATGTCAAGAAGGAAATCGCTCGCCAAATCGCTCGCTGCAGCGGTGTCAGCTCTGGCTTGTAGCGCTTGAGAACTTGGCTGATAGCGCCGGCCTTCGTTTGGTCGCCGACCGCCGCGACCCGCGCCGTACCTTCGCCCGCCAGCACCGTGGTCGCCGCCAGTACCGTATCGCCAGCCGCTTTCTCGACTGCCGCCGACTCGCCCGTGAGCATACTTTCATTCAACTCCAAGCCCTTCGACGCTATCACTGTCGCGTCCGCCGGCAGCTCATCACCAGCCTGTAGGATAATCTCATCGCCAACAACCAGCGAATCATACGGCACTTCCACCGCCTGGCCGTCACGCAGCACCCGCGCCCTGGGCGCACTCATCAGCTCCAGCCGGTGCAGCACCCGCTTGGCACGAATCTCCTGCACGATGCCGATCAGCGAATTGACCACGATCACCACCGAAATAAACCAAGCGTCCCGGTACTCGCGCACATAAATCAGCGCCCCGGCCAGCAGGAAAATCGCCAGCACAATTGGCGATAGTAAATTTCTCTTGATAATGTCTAGATAATCTCGCATTATATTGCCTCGCTCCTTTTGTAATGTAATCGCGCGCCGACGCGATACCCGCCGCGCGCGTCCGGGTCAAATTGGTATATCTCACCGCGCTTGACCTCTGATATGACGACCAGGGCTGGATTATACGGCACCAACGTCCGATAATATATCAAGTCATCCGGCGAAGTGACATTCATCCCCGGGAAGACCGCCTGGAACTTCTCGGTCGCCACGTCGTCAAAGTAGTTCGGCTGGTGCTTTGGCGGCACGAACCGCTCTGGCCGCAAGCCCATTCGCCGCACCAATCGCTTGACATCGCCTAGCGTCATGATGGCCCGCGCTGTGATGTAAGCCAACAATTCACCCGTCACGTCAAGCACCACCGTCGCCTGCGCCGTGCGGCTAACATCGCTCATCGGTAGCACGACTGACTGGATTTTGACCGTCAGTCCAAACTGATCATCAATCAGCGCCGCGAGTGCCCGTTCATCATGCATACCTACTATTTTACCATTGTTACCGGTGCTTGTGCCAGCGTGCTACAATTGACTCATGGACTTTGACACGCGCTACGCCAAACTGAACGCCAATCAGCGCCAAGCGGTCGATTACATTCACGGCTCGCTCCTGGTGATCGCCGGGCCGGGCACGGGCAAGACCGAGCTGCTGAGCATGCGTACCGCCCAGATTTTGCGCCAGACTGACACGCTGCCGGATAGTATTTTGTGCCTGACGTTTACCGAGAGCGGCGCCGCCAACATGCGCCAGCGCCTGCGCCAGATCATCGGCGAGGATGCGTATAAAATCGCCATTCACACCTTTCACAGCTTCGGTACGGAGATTATCAATCAGCACCGCCAGTATTTCTTCCGCGGCGCCGATGCCCAGCCGGCGGATGAACTGATGCAGCACCAAATTGTGACGGGGATTCTCGAGGGGCTTGATTGGCGTAATCCGCTGAGCGTTAAAAACAACGGTGAGTTCGTCTACACCAGTGAGTTAATCCGAGTTATTTCCGAGTTCAAACAGAGCGGCCTCACGCCGGCGGAGCTGCGGCTAGTGATGGCGGATAACCAGCGCATTATCGCCGACATTGCCCCTGATATCCAGCAGGTATTTGCCAGTAAAATTTCTAAAAAAACCATTGAATTATTTGCGCCATTAGCAGAGAAGATTATCGAGAGAATCGGCGAGGGAAATTCTGTTACAATCACCAATCTACCGTCCTCCATCACCCCGTACGCCCACGTTCTGGCACTCAGCATCGCTCACGCGGCCCAAGAGGCCATCGACGCTAGCTCCACCAAACCGCTGACCACCTGGAAAAACAAGTGGTGTGAAAAGAACGCCAGCGGCGAATTCGTCCTCAAAGACGCCACTGCCAGCGAGAAACTATCCGCCGCCATTGACGTCTACGAAGCATATGGCAACGTGCTGGCCGAGCGCTCGCTGTTTGACTACGACGACATGATTTTGTCGGTCATTCAAGCCTGCGAGACCCATCCAGAACTGCGCGCCAATCTCCAAGAACAATATCAATTCATCATGGTCGATGAATTTCAGGACACCAACCTGGCGCAGCTGCGGCTGCTGTTCGACCTGACTGGCGATGAGGATAATCCCAACATCATGGCGGTCGGCGACGATGATCAGGCGATTTTCAGTTTTCAGGGCGCCGATGTTGGCAATATCCAGCGTTTCCGCCAGCAATATCATGACCCGAAAATTGTCGTGCTGACGGACAATTACCGCTCGGCGACTGACATCTTGACGGCAGCGCGCGGAGTGATCACCCAAGGAACGGATCGCCTGGAGAACACCATTGACGGCTTGTCAAAACAATTGACGGCGCACGCGTCTGGTAGCGGCGCGCGGGTCGAAATCCAGGAATTTACCTCGGTGAGCGAGGAGCGGGCAGGGGTAGCACAGCAAATTGCCGAGCTGATCAAACGCGGCGAAAACCCAGCGCACATCACCGTCATCGCCCGCCATCACAAGGAGCTGATCAAGCTGCTGCCGCACCTGTATCGCCAGAATCTGACGGTCAATTACGAGCGGCACGATGATATTTTAGAGCAGGATATTATTCAAGCGCTGGACAAGCTGGCGCGGGTGGTCATGGCGATTCATCAGAATAATCTCGACGCCGCCAACAGTCTGCTGCCAGAGGTCATCGCCCATCCGGCGTTTGGCTTTTCGGCGCTGGATATCTGGCGGCTCAGCCTCCATGCCTATAACCATCGGCAGCTATGGCTGGAGAGTATGCTGTCAAGCAGCACTTTTCAGCCGTTTGGCGAGTGGCTGCTGGAGCGAGCCAGGGACGTACCAAATTTGCCGCTGGAGGAGCAGTTGGATAAGTTACTAGGGCTAGAGATGAGTGCTGGAATTACTCCAATCGACTCCGTACAGCGATTGCAACCAACCGGCGAGGAGCTTTCCTTAAAGCTCCGTACAGCGATTGCAGCCCGAGCGTCCTCAGACGCCCGGCGCGAAAAGAGGAGTCCCAGTAAAGGCTCTTCGCTTAATTCTCTCGCTGCCCACTACTTTTCGCCTGAAGCCCTTGCCAAACACCCCGACGCCTACCTAGCCACGCTCGAGAGTCTGCGCACGCTGCGCCAAAAATTACGCGACCGTTCTACCGACGAAGTCCCGACGCTGGCGGACTTCCTGGAATTCATCGACCTACACCGCTCGACCAAAACCCGCCTGACGCACATCCGCCCCCAGGCCAGCACCCTCGGCGGCGCCATCAACCTGATGACCGCCCACAAATCCAAGGGCCTAGAATTCCCACGCGTCTTCGTCATCGGGGCAATCGACAGTGTCTGGGGCGAAAAAGTCCGCTCGCGCTCGCGACTGATTCACTATCCCGCCAATCTCCAGCTCCAGCCTGCTGGCGCCAGTTACGACGAGCGGCTGCGGCTATTCTTCGTGGCGATGACCCGCGCCAAAACCACCTTGACTATAACCTATTCCCAGACCAACGACGCCGGCAGCGACACCATGATCGCCAGCTTTCTGACCGACCACGCACCGACGATTATCCCCGCCGCCGATACGCCCGCGACGCAACTGACCGTGGCGCAAACCGACTGGAGCTCGCGGCTGAGCGCGCCGATGACTACGGAGCTCAAGGATGTGCTGGCACCGACACTCGAAACCTACAAACTTTCCATCACGCATCTCAATAATTTTCTCGACGTCTCGCGCGGCGGCCCGCAGAACTTTTTGTTGAATAATCTCCTGCGCTTTCCGTCCGCCAAAAGCCCCGCCGCCAGCTACGGCACCGCCATTCACACCAGTCTGCAGCAGCTGCACAACCTGCTACGCGCCGACCACCGCCTGCCGCCTGCCGAGCGCATCCTCCAACATTTCCGCACGTCGCTTGAGGCCCAGCACCTGCCGCCCGACGATTTCGAGCTGTATCTGGACAAGGGCACGGCGGCGCTGATGGCGTTTCTGGACGCCAAATCGTCCGATTTTCGTGACACAGAGCTCGCGGAGTTCGACTTCGCTCATCAAGGTATCGTCGTTGGCGGCGCACGCCTGACCGGCAAGCTGGACGTCGCCGACATTGATAAGCATAATAAGACCATCTTCGTGACCGATTACAAGACTGGCAAGCCGTCGCACTCCTGGAAGGGCACGTCTGATTACGAAAAAATCAAGCTCCACAAATACCGCCAACAACTGATGTTTTATCAACTCCTGGTCACGTCATCACGTGATTATGGCAATTTCAGCTTCACCGGCGCCCGCCTACAATTCGTCGAGCCAGATACGAAAACCGGCGACATCCTCAGCTTGGAAGACACGTTCTCTGAGGAAGAACTAGCTGAATTCGCCCGGCTGATCAGCGTCGTCTGGCAGAAAATCACCACCCTGGAACTACCGGATATTTCTGGGTATTCAGCGGATTATAAGGGGATGGTGCAGTTTGAGCAGGATTTATTGACAGAGGAGTGGTAATCCCTCCGCGGGGCATAGCGAGAATAAGGACACGACTCTCTGCCCAGATTCACTCCCGCTAGAACCTTATGCTGTATTGAAATAGATCACTGGGGGTTGTTGACTTTTTGAGTTATGTATGATATAAACGTACTTGACTCTTCGTCGAAGAGTTGTTGGGTGAGTGCGCTCAGACGCCTATCACTCTGCATCCGCAGAGTAGTGTCTGGTGGAAAGCGCTTCACTCACTGCAACCCGCCAAGTCCCGTGAGAGGAGGTGAAACTCATGGGACTATTCGGTTATGACTATGTCCGAACAAGTAAGGAGTCTCGTGGTAACGACACCACGAGATCAACCTGCTCGTGTTGCCATCAGACCATCTGGTATGATGGCAACGCCCTGCAAAAGCAGCACGGGTATCGGTGCTGCCACTGTGGTAGCACCGTCCTGAAATAGCCTGGCCGTTTGCAGGCGGGACACGAAAAGTCCCGGGGGTGATCCCCCGCCGAGATCCGTTAAGTCTCGGAAAAACAGATCATAGGGTGTGCTAGGTCAGGAGGCGAGGTCTTAAAAAACCGCCGAGCCTCGCGGGTTCGACTCCCGCCACATCCGCTGGGGTGCGTGCTATAGCTCAGCGTTGAGCTGCAAACAGTACGCATGATAGGCCAATAACCTCCACTCTGGTCTATCACGAAAACAGCATTGTTTTCGCCCATCTAGCAACCGCTACAAGCGGTTCGTTACTGTCATCATCAAGCAGTAACTTGAGCCAGCGGTATGGATAGGCTAAAGGGACCTTCGCCTTTCAAGGTCTCGCCTGTTCATCGGAACGGAATCTGCGTGCTTGTGACGCTACCGTTCTTAAATCCTCAGGACTCGCGAGTTCACTCGTAGCAGTTTTTCTCAGCGATGAGATCAACTCCGAGCAGAACCGCTTGAGTCCACCACCCCCGCGTCAACGATGACGCGGGGATTTCACCTTTTGGCGGTGATTGTCGGGCAGGGGTAGCCACTTGTATATCCAAAAGACTCCCGCCACCATACCATCAGATTCCTAGAAAACATCGTGCTATTTGACAAACATCATGATGTTTTGGTAATATCACGACATGAATGCTGCGCAATTACTCCAAGAAATTCTGATGCGGACAGGCCTTACCCAAGAACAACTGGCGCGTCGCTTAGATGTGCCGGTGCGTACGCTCAATGCCTGGGTACACCAACACATGTCGCCGCGCGCCAAAAACCTGGCGAATATTCAGCTATTACATCAAGAGATGATCGGGCAGGACACCATCGACGAGGCGAAGCGCCTCGCTACTGAACGTGCCGCCCAGGCCAGCCGCATGACGATCCGGACACTCCTGGCGAATCAAGAACTACTTGACATCCTGACGCTCCACTTGACCTACCACACGAACACGATCGAGGGTAGCACAATGACCCTAGCAGACGTCGCAGAGGTGCTGAACGATGATAATCGCGTCCTCGCCAACAAGACAGCGCGCGAACAGATAGAGGCCCGTAACCACCGTACTGCGCTCTACTTTCTGCTGGATGCCCTACACAAAGAAGGGACGCATTTTACGTGGAGCGAAGAGCTGATCTTGCAAACGCACGTCCGACTAATGAATACGCTGGTGTCTGACGCCGGACTCTACCGCCGACACGGTGTGCGCATCATGGGTAATCGCGTCACAACAGTAAACCATCTGCGCATCACTGAAGCGATGTCCGAGTGTATTGACGAAATGAACAAATCGCCCAAAACAGAGTCGATAGAATGGCTCGCCCGTACTCATGCAACATTTGAAAAAATCCATCCATTTAGCGATGGCAACGGTCGCACCGGGCGACTCTTGCTCTTTGTCCAGGCCCTGCAATTAGGACTGGTGCCACCCCTCGTTGCCAAAGAGCGCAAGCGAGCGTACTATACCTATCTGGAGCGAGCGCAGGTTCGCGGCGAGCTGGAGGCGCTACGTCTATTTATCGCGGAAAGTATATTGTTTAGTAAAGGGCTGACGACGTGAACATGACCTTTTGGGACAATCTGCCGCAGCCATTTTTCATCTTGGCACCCATGGAGGCCGTCACCGACGTCGTCTTTCGCCATGTCGTGAAAAAGGCGGGCGCGCCCGACGTGTTTTTCACCGAATTCGCCAATGCCACCGGTTGGGTGCACGCTGGTGACAAGGCCATCGCCGGGCGACTCATCAAAACCGATGACGAACATCCACTGGTCGCCCAAATCTGGGGTGGCGAGCCGGGTGACATGGAACAATTTGCTGCCCACTGCGCTCAATTAGGCTTTGATGGCATTGGCATCAACATGGGCTGCCCCGCCAAATCAGCCATCAAATCGGGTGGAGCAGCGCTGATCCGCCGTCCAGAAGTCGCCGTAGCTGCCATCCAAGCCGCCAAAACCGCTGGGTTGCCAGTCAGCGTCAAAACCCGCTTGGGTTACAGCCGCGTCGACGAGTGGCATGACTGGATTGCAACATTGTTGCAACAAGATCTCGCCAACCTAACCATCCACCTGCGCACCAAAAAGGAAATGAGCAAAGTCCCAGCGCATTACGAGCTCATCGATGACATTATCGCCCTTCGTAATGAAATTGCCCCGCAAACTCTCTTGACTATAAACGGCGACATCCGCGACCGCACCCACGGCTTGGAACTCACCCGCCAGCACCCCGGCGTCAACGGCATTATGATTGGGCGGGGGATTTTCAGCGATCCGTTTTGTTTTGTCAGAAGCAAGGTGAGCGAAGCATCTTCTGATGAGAAGACTGTGGATTGTTCGCGAATAGCGGACAATCCAGCCGAACGCTCGCGCCAAATCTCCAGTGGAGATTTAAGCGAAAAGTGTGCTTCGAATCAGAACGATGCGCCGTTCACCAATGCTTTAGAACACAAATCTGAACTGATCGCCTTACTACACTACCACCTCGACCTCTTTGACCACTACCAGCCAACCCTCGGCCGCCCCTTTGAAACCCTCAAACGCTTCTTCAAAATCTACATCCGCGACTTCGACGGCGCCAAGGAACTGCGCGAGCAATTGATGCACACCACCAGCACCGACGAAGTCCGCCAATTACTGGATGATCAATAAAACTGAGCGCCCATAACCGACCGCAAGACACATCGTAATCAAACGTGCGCCTAAAATGACACTGTAAACAATCTACTACCGTCGTCGCTTGCGCCGATGCAAGTCCGCCACCTTCAACCGCACCATATGCCGGTCGATGAGCTGTTTGGCTTTCTCGCGCTCGACTTGGTCGCCGGCCTCGTCGCGGGCTTTGATGGCGCGCTCCAGGGCCGCCTGAGTCTCCGCCTCGATGATGTCGTCGCCATGGTCGGCCTCGTCCACCAGGATTTGCACCGATGAATAATCGATTTTCACCACGCCGCCAGAGATTGCGAAATATTCCAATTGATTGTCGGGGTCTTCTTGATGCCGGCGCACGGTGATCACGCCGTCCCTCGCCACCGTCACCAGCGGTTCGTGGCTCGGCAGCACCGAAATCTCACCGTCAATCGTCGGAATAGTTACCGAGTAGACCATCTCATCCAGCTTGACACCACCGAGCGTTACCAGCTTTAGATCCATCAGGCTAGTCCTTCTTTGCTTCTGGTTGCTTTGCGCTTTCAGCGTCACGGGCGACTTGATCGCTCAAAGTTCCTTGCACCATGTAGAACCAGCTTTCTGGCTTGTCGTCGTATTTACCGGCCAAGATGTCAGCGGCGTCGCGAATAGTGTCCTCTAACTTGACGTACACGCCTGGATTACCAGTAAATTTCTCAGCCACATGGAATGGCTGCGCCAGGAAACGCTGGATGCGACGAGCCCGAGCGACGATTTGCTTCTGGTCGTCTGACAATTCTTCCATACCGAGGATGGCGATGATGTCCTGCAATTCTTTGTACTGCTGCAGCACTCGCTGCACCTCGCGCGCCACGCGGTAATGCTCCTCGCCAACGATTTCTGGATCAAGTGAATTAGAGCTGGAATCCAGCACATCGACAGCCGGGTAGATACCAATTTCCGTCAAAGCACGGTTCATCACGATGGTCGCGTCCAGGTGAGCGAAGGTCGTCGCTGGCGCTGGGTCAGTCAAGTCATCGGCTGGCACGTACACCGCCTGAACAGAGGTAATCGAACCCTTTTTCGTCGAAGTAATGCGCTCCTGGAGAGCACCCATTTCTTGCTGCAAGTTTGGCTGATAACCCACAGCGCTTGGCAAACGACCAAGCAACGCCGACACCTCGGCACCAGCCTGGGTGTAGCGATAAATATTGTCGATAAACAGCAGCACGTCTTTGCCCTCGTCACGGAAGGCTTCAGCCATCGCCAGACCCGACAGTGCCACGCGCAAACGTGCTCCAGGCGGCTCATTCATCTGACCAAACACCAGCGAGGTCTTGTCCAGCACGCCGGCTTCTTCCATTTCGTAGTACAAGTCATTTCCTTCACGAGTACGCTCACCAACGCCGGCAAAGACCGAGTTACCAGAGTGGAACTTAGCGATATTGTTGATTAGCTCGGTGATCAGAACGGTTTTACCGACACCAGCACCGGCGAACAGACCAGCTTTACCACCTTTGGCCAGCGGGGCGATCAGGTCGACAACCTTAATTCCAGTTTCCAAAATCTCCGTCTTGTTTGACTGCTCGCTCAGGTCCGGAGCAGGGCGGTGAATCGGTGCGGTTTTACCCTTTGGCTGCGGCTTTTCGTCAATCGCTTCACCGACCACGTTAAACATGCGCCCTTGGGTCTCGGCACCCACTGGCACGGAAATCGGCGCGCCAGTCGCCACCACTTCTGCGCCGCGAGCCAAGCCGTCAGTCGACGACAGCGCAATCGTTCGCACCGTGTGCTCGTCGAGGTGCTGCGCTACTTCCAAAACCAGCGTCTCTTTGCCATTCTTGACATGCAACGCATCATAAATTGCCGGCAATTTAACGTCACGTGGAAACTCCACATCGACCACCACGCCAACGATTTGAATAATTTTTCCTAGTGTTTTACTCATCAATTCCTCCTTTTACTATCTCGATTATCTCGCCATTCTTAATACCTTTTAGCGATGCCACTTCATCAATAGATAATCTCTGTATATATGCTTGCAAAAATTTATATACCTCGCTATTGCTAATGATGAGAGTAACTCCAGGCAAACGAACTGCGTCCTCATAAGCAGATGCGATAGTTGTTAATATCTTATCTAGCGGCCTGAGCTCACGCTCTGGTCTCGGAGATTTACCGTGCCACCCATTTCTCAACCAGTACATTAGTGCGTCGATATCAAAATCCAGCCATCGCTCATCAACACCAATTTGTACATCATCGGATCCAGCCGTTTGAGCTATTTCCTTAGCGGCAGCCCTTGCAACAAGAAGCGGTGAAGTAATGATCCTATCAATTATTAAATTTTTATCCAAAATACCCCGTTTAGTTCGCTGGATAGCTTCAGTGCGCAAGGATACTTTTCCTGAGAGCTGATCTTCATCGTAGCAAGCAAAATACACGCTCATTGTCCCATCGCCTCCACACCGCCAGAAATTTCTGCCAGCTCTTGGGTGATCGCACCCTGGCGGGCTTTATTCATCGCCAGTGTCAGATCATCCACCAGGTCAGAAGCATTATCCGTCGCATTCTTCATAGCCATCATCCGCATGGAATGCTCACTGGCACGAGCGTCCAGCAGCGCTTGAAACAGCCGCGCGCCCGTCAGACGATAAACCACCGCGTCCAGCACTTCTGGAATGCTCGGCTCGTACTTGGCATCAGAAACCGTGTTCGAAACTTCACTCGGGTCAATTAACGCTTTGGTACCCGCCGGCAGCAAGCGCGACAGCTCCGCCGTCTGCACCATGCTATTAACAAATCGCGTATACACCAATGTCACCGCGTCAACCTCGCCATTCTCAAACATGCTAATAGCAGTGTTCAAAATCGTATGAAAGGTCAATCCTGACGGCTGATCTGGCAAATCTTCGTACGTACCGATAATCTTCGTATCCTTCAAACGCGAGGCAAACTGTGAAGCCCGACGGCCAATGGTCAAGGTCAAGTTCTCAATGCCGCGTTCGTCATCACGCTTCAGCAGCTCCAGATATTTCTTTAAGACATTGGTGTTATATGCGCCGGCCAGACCTTTGTCGCTGGCAATGACGATGATCAAGCGCTTAGTAATTTTGCGGCGCTTGAACAGCGGGTGATTATCAGTCGCACCCTGGCTAGCTAGGTACGCCAGGAGTTCCTCAGCCGCCATGGTGTAGGGAGCTGAAGCCTTGTCCGCCTCTTGCGAACGGCGCATTTTACTGGCGGCCACCAATTGCATTGCCTTGGTGATTTGCTTGGTCGAATCCACCGAGCGAATGCGATTTTTCAGCGCACGAGTACTCGGCATGGATTACTCCTCAAATCCTTTCGCCGCCACTTGGGTTGCCTCGTCGATAACCTGGAGCTGCTCATCAGTCGGTTTGGCGCCCTTGTTTAGTTCGCGCATGGTGTCTTTGGCGTTGCTCCAAAGTTGCGTCAACAGGCCAGCTTGCGCCTCCTTAATCTTGACAACTGGCACATTGTCAAACGCACCGCTGGTTACTGCGTGAATGCTGACAAATTGCTCCCACACGCTCATCGGCTGGTACTGCGGCTGCTTGAGCAGTTCAGTCAAACGTTGACCGCGGTCAATTTGCGCCTTGGTCGCATCATCTAGATCCGAGCCAAATTGCGCGAAACTAGCCAATTCACGGAACTGCGAAAGACCGAGCTTCAAGTTACCGCCGACTGACTTAACCGCCTTAGTCTGAGCGGCACCACCGACACGGGAGACCGATAGACCAGCGGAGATAGCTGGGCGAATACCTTGGTAGAACAGGTCAGTCTCCAGGAAAATCTGACCGTCGGTGATGGAAATCACGTTGGTTGGAATGTAGGCCGAGATATCGCCAGCCTGCGTCTCGATGATCGGCAGGGCAGTCAGTGAACCAGCGCCCAATTCGTCTGACAACTTGGCTGAACGTTCCAGCAGGCGAGAGTGAAGATAGAAGACGTCACCAGGATACGCCTCGCGTCCCGGTGGACGGCGCAGCAGCAATGACATCTGGCGGTAGGCCACGGCGTGCTTGGTCAAATCATCATAAATCATCAGTGCGTGGCCGCCGTTGTCGCGGAAATATTCACCCATGGCGGTACCAGCATATGGCGCGAGGTACAGCAGGGAAGCCGCGTCTGACGGACTGGTCGCCACCACGATGGTCTGTTCCATCACACCTTCTTCTTTTAGGCGGTCAACCAGCCGGGCAATCTTTGATAATTTCTGTCCAATCGCCACGTAGACGTTCACCACGCCAGTCTTTTGCCGCGCCTGGTTGATCATGGTGTCGATGGCAATGGCGGTCTTACCCGTCTGGCGGTCACCAATGATCAGCTCGCGCTGCCCGCGGCCGATTGGGAACATGGCATCAATTGACATGATGCCGGTCATCAGCGGCTCGTGCACCGACTTACGGCCCATCACGCCAATGGCTGGGCGTTCAATCAGCCCACGCTGCTTGGTCTTGATGACTGGTCCGCCATCCAGCGGCCGACCTAACGGGTCAACCACCCGGCCGAGCAGCTCCTCGCCAACTGGCACATCCAGCACCGCACCCTTACGGCGAACGCTGGCGCCAGCCTTGACTTTCTCTTCACCGCCAAGGATCACCGCACCAATTTCATCTTCCATCAAGTTCAGCGCAAAGGCTTCTACCACGCCGCCATCAGTTTCAATTTCTAGCACTTCGCTGTAGCCAGCTTTACTGAGGCCGTGCACCCACGCCACGCCGTCGCCGACGCGGATAACCACACCAGTATCCTCTAGTCCTTCCGTCGCCTCCAGCTGCGCGATTTTTTCCCGCAGGCTTTTGGCTAGTTCTGTCACATCAATCTTGCTCATTTTTCCTCCTAGATTTTCTTCGCCCGCAAGTCGTTTAGTTTCTTGGCAATTGTCGCGTCCATCACTTGAGTCGGCGTGGTAATCTTCACCCCGCCGATCAACTCGGAACGGATGATTTCGCGCAGGCGTACCTGAGCGATGCGGTCGCTCGGAACTTCCGCATCAGAAAGTTCGACATGCTGAGCAGCGCGGTCGTCTGAGGGCGCTCTGCAGCCCGAGTTTCCGCTACGGAAACCCGGAGCGAAGCCCGCGTCCCGATGACGAGCCGCGCTGCTCAGCAGCCCCTTGACTTCTTGCCGCACCACATCATCCAGCGGTGTTGCACTCTCCACCGTCGCCACAACCGTGCCACGTTCGGCTAATTCTGCCTCGATATCCTGCACCAATAAATCAATCTCTCGCTCGCGCCGCTCGGCTATGATCAGCGCCGCTAATTCATCAATCACTGCTGCGTCACCCTTGAGCAACCGCTCGGCCGCGTGTCGTGCCAACTTTCGCCGAAGCGTCCGCGCCATGACTAGGCAACCTCCTTGACCGCAGTCGCAATCAGCGTGGCGTCTGTCTTAGCATCAACTTTCTCATGCAAAACCTTGCCAGTCGCCTCAGCCACCAATTCCAGCGTCTCATTGTGCAATGCTTTCTTGGCTTGTTCGACTTCCTTGGCGATTTCCGCCTGCGCTGCACTAACGATGGTCTCGGATTTGGCAGTCGCCTTAGCCGCAGCTTGCTCGACGACCGAGGCCGCCTCCTCACGCGCTGCCGCCACGATATCACTGGCCTCCGCCCGAGCTTTTCGCATCAACTCGTTGGTCATTTTTTCGGCTTTATCAGCGTTGTCGCGCGCCGATTGCGCCGCCTTTTCGGCTGTGCGCATGTCTTTTTCGCGCTTGTCGAGCATCGCTGCCAACGGCGGATACACCCACTTGCGTAGAATGACCAGCAAGATCAGAAACGCCACCGTTTGCAAGATCAGCAGCTTCCAATCAATACCGAGCGAACTGAACAGGTCAGCCTTTTCGGCCGCGTGCGCTTCGGCACTCGCAAATTGTGTCAATATAGTCTCCACAATTTACCCCTCAAATTACATAACTTTGCCGACGATAGCCGCCACGAAACCGATGATCGCTAGGGCGTCGATGAACGAAATACCGAGGATCATCATGGTGCGCAGGTCGTTAATTTTCTCTGGATTACGGCCAGCCGCGTTCATCGCTGCCGCGCCGACGATACCAGCGCCGATCGCTGCCAGTGCAGCTGGGATGGCGTAGGTGAGTGCAAATGCTAATTCTTTCATATAATTTCTCCTTTATTTAATACTTTACTTTTCTAATCATTCGCCGCCGCGAGTTTCGTCGTATCAGCAGGTGAATGAGCATGATCAGTCGGCTCGTGCGTGTCGTGGTGAGCCAGCCCCAGCGAAATAAATACCGTTGACAGCATAAAGAAAATGTACGCCTGAATACCGCCGATGAACAGCTCGAACAGATAAAACGGCTGCAAGGCCACCGGCGAGATATATTGCGTCAAAAAGGCGATCATGATCAACAGCACCTCGCCCGCCAATACGTTGCCAAACAGGCGGAAACTCAGACCGAGCAGGCGCGAGAACTCCGCCACCAACTCCAAAATACCGACAAACGCCATGATCGGATCACGCAGCGGATTGACAAAGTAGCGGCCCATATTGCCCTTGAAGCCAAGGTATTTGAAGGCATAAATTTGCGCGGCGACAATGGTCACGATAGCCAGGCCAAACGTCATATTCAGATCAGCCACACCGCCGCGAAACAGCGGCGTACCGTGACTTCCCACGGTGATCGGCCCGACAATCGGTAGCAGCCCTAGCCAATACTGCGCCACCACGAAAAAGAATATAGTGATACACAGCGGCGCCACTCGACGCGCCCACGTCTGGTCCGGGATGACTTGGCGAACCGTATTGTACAGCCCATCAAATGTCCAGTGAATCAACTTCGTTGCGAAAGTATGCTTTTTCTTGCCCAGCACTGCCGCCCGTGTCCGAAACATCAACCACACCAAAACGACCAGCCCGAGCGCGCCAAGCATGTGCGAATTGGTGATCGACACGCCCACGATATTCGCTACTTCATCAGCCTTGACTGAAATGTGTGGACCGGCACTGGCAAATAATTGTATCATATATTTTTACGCTCCTTTTTTCGTTTCACACGCCCCAGCTGCTTATTCACCAGTAGATACGCGCCCACAAAACCAAGTACCACGCCAGCAAACATCAGCCACGGCTTCAAACCAAACACGCTATCCAGCCACACACCCAGCAGCGTACAGCCGATGCTCGGCACAAACATCCGCCACGTTGTGTCGCCGATCGTCCCGAGAATAACCCGAGCCGCCGCCACTTCTGTCGCTGTCGTCACGCCATTCTCAACATCTGGTCTCTCAGCCATTACTCTGTAACTATAGCAACATGCTATACTCTTGACAAGATGCCACGGCGAAATTACCCAAAAAACCAACCAAAATCGGCCCGAACGCTCGTCAAGTCAACGCTGACAACTGCCGATCACGACGCTTGCCGGCGCAAGCGCCGCTTCGCCACCGAGCAAATCGCCAGGCGAGCAGCCGATACGCAGGAGCTGGTGTCACCAAAGCTGGAGTTAGACGTGTATTATTGCCGGGGGTGTGACGGCTGGCACTTAACGAGTCGGGCGTCCCGAGACTAGATGGCATTGCCGAGGCACCGATGCTTATGCTACAATAGAGAAAAGCCATAAGGAGGGAAGTTATGAGCGAAGATAACACGGCCAATCACCAAGACGCCAAAGTCACTGTCTATAGCACCAGCTGGTGTGCATTTTGTCACACCGAGATGGAGTGGTTGAAAAAACTCGGCATTGATTTTGTCGCCAAGGACATCGAGGCTGATCCAAGCGCCAAGGAAGAATTGCTCAGTAAAAACGGCGGCAATTTCCAGGGCGTGCCAGTAACCGATGTTTGCGGCGAGGTCATCCTCGGCTTTGACCGGCCGAAACTACAGGATGCGCTGAAGAAGAATGGTTTGATGAGCGAATAACTATCGCTAATTGACATATTAAAAACCTGCTACTTGAGGGCTCTACTAGTAGCAGGTTTTTCATTAGCACACCCCTTATGCTGCACCGATTTGCACAACTTCGCCACCGATTTCTTGGCGGAAATAATTGTCGTGACTGACGTAGAGGATGGCGCCAGAATATTTTGCCAGTGCCGTCTCTAATTCCTCAATGCTCGGTAGGTCAAGGTGGTTGGTTGGCTCGTCCAAAATCAGCAGCTGCGGGTCATTCGCCAGCATAGCAATAATCTGAAAGCGCGCCTTCTGACCGCCCGACAGGCGCGCTAGTGGCGTCATCCGATCGGCTTCGGCGAACAGATAATCGGCTAGCAATTGGCGAATTTTCGTATCAGAAATCGGCAGGTCACGGCTAAGATATAATTTCTCGATCGCCGCCTCCAACGGATCCGCCAAATACCGCTCATCAATCTCTTGCTCATACACGCCCACCCGCACCTGTGGATCGAGGAAGAGATTGCCGGAGTAGAGGATAGGGGTGACGGCTGCGCCACGCTCCTGCGCTGGAGTACTCTTTTCGCTTGCATCTCCACTGGAGATACTACGCGAGCGTTCGGCTGAAACGTCCGCTCCTCGCGAACGTTCCACAGCCTCCAGCGCAGGAGGTGTCGCTGGCGCTGGTTCATCTGGCGCGAGCGGCGTCTCAGAAAAAATCTGGGATTGTCTCGGGTCCCGGATTATTTTATGAGACGCCCGGGCAACCGCACCACCGCTTGCCAGCAACATCCGAATCAGCGTCGTCTTGCCAGCGCCATTGCAGCCGCGTAGCTCCACCGCCTCGCCCTCACGTAGATCAATATTCACCCCCTCACACAATATCCGCTCGCCAACCCCAACTGCCGCATCCTCAACTCGCACCAGCACGTGCTGACTACGACTGGCCGCATCCTTCATCGATAGCCGAATATTGCGCGCCTTGAACTTGCCATAGCGCTCGGCTGACTTGTAATCAAGCTGCCCAGCCGACTCCTTGTCGATCCAAAACGTCGGCTTGTCCATCTCTGATAATTCCGCTAGCTCGGCCCGCGCTTCATTTTCCAGCCGCTTAAACTTTTGGATAGTGCCCGGGTTGCGCGACTTTTCCTTTAGCCGCTGATAATCCAGCGCTTTTTGCTGAAGGTTAGTCATCCGCTTCTCGACCTGCTCAAAATTATTCATGCCCGCCGCCGTCGCCTGAGCGTTTTGCTTGAGGTAGGCGTCATAGTTACCGCGGTAACTGACCGCCCGGCCGTCTTTGAGCTCGACAATTCGATCCACCCGACCCAGCACATCGCGATCATGCGTGATGATCAACATAGCCTGGCGCGGCTGCGAGTTCATCCAGTCGATGAACTGCTGCTTGGCCACATAATCCATATGATTAGTCGGCTCGTCAATCAGCGCCAAATGCGCCTCCGCATGCATAATCTTCACGATCTCCACCAGCCGCTTCTGACCGCCCGATAGAGAACCAAGCGACCGCTCGCCGCACCCGCTCAGCTGGAAATTATCGAGCTCCCGGGCAATCTTCTCCTCAATCTGGTAAAACCCTTTCTGATCAAATCGTTCCAGCGCCTGGGTATACTCCTCGATCTTACGCATATTATCGCCCATGGTTTCGGGATATTCATCGATAATTTTCTTCAAACGCGAATATTCTGGTAGCCCCGCTAGGATGTAGCTCAGCACCGTCTGATCGCCCAAACCATGATGCTCCTGCGCCGTACTGGCCACGGTGATGCCACGGCGAAAAATCACCTCGCCGGTGTAGTCGGTATCCGTGCCCGCCAAGATGCCAAACAACGTTGACTTGCCGACGCCATTGCGGCCGACCACGCCGACCTTTTCGCCATCATCCACACTAAACTTGACGTCGCACATCAATGTCTTGTCGCCAAAACTCTTCTCAGTGATGTGGATGTCGGCTATCATGCTTGGGATATTGTAGCATATCACCCTTATGGCCAGGGCCGACTGACTGTTTTTTGACGGCGAGACCGCACCCCAACGGATGAAATTACCAAGAATATGAACGAGGCAATCAAGGGCTTCGTTTGCGATCGTGATGCTGACGGCGAGCTAATCGAAGGCACGCTTAACAACACGATGCTGCAGCTGATTGTTGATATACATGAGGCCAAAGACAAGGCCAAGAGAAAGAATCAACATTGGAAAGATCAGTGGTCAAATGATATCAAACAACTAGGAATGGTAGCCGCCGTGCGAGTCAGCGCTCTGACGGATGAACCACCTCTAACGGTTGATGATCACTAAAATTCCTCATACTACTTGCATTTATAGATAAACAATGTTATAGTATGAAACCATGAGTATAGAGATAACACCACCAGCACTACATACTACGATTACCCCCTCCGAAGAGGAGGCAACCCCTGACCATGAAGATACTAAGTACATCAGCATCTTTGATCTTTGCCAGAACGTAGATATTAACGCTTACTCCACGGCTAATGCACAATCTATTGAGACGGCCAAAATGACCCTGTCTAACCTTGGTATTCTCACAGAAGTAGTAAGCTGGACTGAGCAAAGAATTATCGCACGGGGCATTGCTGAAGCTGCTGGACAGGAATTTGCTAGCGATAGAGTTGGTTCAGATAATGCATACGATGCACTCCGTAACTATGAGCATAGCAAGAAACCCCAAGATCAGCTATATGCTCTCGTTGACACGCAAATGAGAGAAATTCTATCTAGCACTAGTACTGACGAGGAGCGTCGTGAGCAGCTTCACGACCTAACCAACTTGCTACTTGATTGCAAGGGTCGCATTCGGCATACATTAGACGAATTATCAAAGAAAACGCTTAACGATTCTGAAAATGGCCCTATTGAGCCATACACAGACTGGGACCTCATTGAAGCCCCAGCTCACGTGCTATAATAATTCACGTGACCAAGCCCGCCAAGACCAAAAAACCATCCACTCACGCCGTCGTGAATCGCCGAGCGCGATTTGACTATGAGTTGGGCGAGGAGGTTGTGGCCGGGCTGGTGCTGGCGGGCATGGAAGTGCGCGCTGCCAGGGAAGGGCACGTGCAGCTGAAGGGGGCGTTTGTTAGCATGCGAAATGGTGAATTGTGGCTGAATAATGCTAGTTTTTCGCTGCGATTGAACGTTCGCGGCCAGGCAAATACTCGCAGCGTTGATACTTCGGCGCGGAAATTATTAGTCAGTAAACGCCAATTAGCGCGCTTTACCGAAGCAAAAAAGCAGGGCATGACCATCGTGCCGACCAAATTACTGACCAGCGGCAAATTTATCAAGGTAGTCATCGCCCTCGCCAAGGGTAAAAAAACCTACGACAAGCGCGAGACTATCAAGCGGCGCGATCAAGATCGCGAGACGCGGCGGCAGCTTTCTGGGCGATAACCCGGCGATATAATTTCTCTAATTTGCGAACTTGGCGGCGCTCGGTGAACGTGGCCGCTATTTTTTTACTCTCAGCGCCAAACCTCGCTCGGCGCGCTGGCGAACGGAGCAGCGTGATAATGGCATCTGCCATACTCTTGGGCCGATTTTTCACGAAGATACCATTTACGCCGTCACGCACTACTTCGGATACTTGCGTGTCAATGATGACGATTGGCTTACGGGCGTGCGCCGCTTCGTGTAGCACCCAGCCCTGCGTATCCTTGAGCGACGGGAAGCAAAACACATCCAGCACCTGATACGCTACGCCTAATTCCTCGCGCGGCAGAGCGCCGGTAAAGATGATCCGATCAGCGTACTTACTCTCGGCCGCCATCGCCTCGAGTTTTTTGCGGTACTCGAAATCGCCAACGAACAGTAATTTTGATTTAGGGCGAGCCTTGGCGACATACTTGTCAAAGGCTTTGATCAGAATCGGTAAGTTTTTCTCTTCGCCCAGCCGCCCAATGAAACCAAATACTTCATCAGACGCCCTGAGACCCCACTCTGCCCGAAAGGCCTTGAGCTGAGCCGCTGACGGTCGCGGCAGAGCATTGACACCATTTGGCAGTAATGTCAAATCATACAGATGATCGTCATCCTGCCAACCGCTGAGCTGAGCCACGCTTTTGCGACTGAGGGCAATGACAGCGTCGGCTTTGCTGTAGAGGATAGTGATGACGCACTCGATGATGGCCCGGTTCCATTTGGTGATACCACGCGGCCGATATAGCTTGACCAATTCAAATAAATCACGGCCCCTTAACTTAATCGACAGTGGCAGCACCACGCCAGCCAGCGTCAAGATCCCCGGCAGCACCGCCGGATAATGCTCGGCAAATTCGTACATATCGGTGCAGTGCTGGATGACCAAAGGGATCTGCTGCTTGTGCGCCGCGCTAACACCCACCAGCCCGATTTGCGACGGCGTAAAGATATGCACGATGTCGAGCTCTAGCTCTTTGATGCGACGCTGCACCACTGGCGGGAAGAACACCGACGTATCGTAATCATCAAAAAACGCGCCCTTGATCGAGGGAAAGCGGACGATGTGCGAATCCGGGTCTTCGTTGAGCAGCTCGGCTTGCTTGGCGGGATTCATCGACTTGGCGGGACAGAACACGTAGACATCGTGACCCAGCGCTTCGAGCTCGCGCTTGAGCGATTCGACCACAAAAACGATGCCGTTAATCGACGGCCGATAGGTATCGGTGAATAAACCTACGCGCATACCTCATCTTCTTTTAGCAACTCTTGATACATCGCGACTAAGCGCTTGGCGCCAGCACCGCTATCAAATCGTTCAGCAATTTTTTTAGCACCATGAATTGCTGACTGGCGAAAAGACGCATCTGTTCTGAGACGGGTTACTAATTGAATAAACTGCTCATCAGTATCCGCCATAACTGCCGAACCACGAAATGTATCGTCATACTGCGGGATATCACGCAATACTATCGGCAATCCAGCACCAGCTGCCTCCAGTACACACACAGGATGATTTTCCTGAGTAGCCGGCAATACAAACACATCAGCCGCCATATAATACTGACGCACATCTTCGAGCGGTATAACACCGGTTACCGTAAGGTTAGGAGGAACTGAATTAATAAGTTTTTGCATTGACTCGTATTTAGCCCCAAGATGTTTAAATGGAATACCACCAATCCAATAAAACGTAACATCCGGCATTGCACGAGCGATTGATATAAAGGTGTCAAGTCGTTTGCGAGGCTGCACTTGGCCATTACCGATGACGACAAAATCACGTTCTGTCAGATGTAACGCTTGACGTGCAACATGGCGATCATCAGCAGTGACCTGATATCGCGCCATGTCAACGGTATTATATAGCACCTTGACGTTAGACAATTTCATGTCATGGACCAGCTCATCATGTACCATCTTGGAACAGGCCAGCACAAGGTCGGCCCGGCTGTAGAAGAACTTTAGCCACAATTTACCAACTGGCTTCCAGTATTTGGCCGCCCTCAATGATCCAATGAAACTATCTGGTACCAAGTGTGCTGAAACAATTTTTTTACCGTTTTTGCGCAGCAACCGTCCCAATGCATACATACCCACTGTCTGTACATGAACTATATCTGCCGATCGATTAGTGTTAATGGCAATATCAATAGCAGGCTGTTTTTCCAAGGCACCAGTAATCTCCTTATAAGCTGTATGTACACCATGTCCTTGGACCGTAAACTCACTTTCCGAAATCATATTGACCACGATTCGGGATGTCTTTTTAGTCATATTTAGCAATTATACCATGATAATTCGTTGTATAATACAAGAATGCGATTATTTTCCTGGAACGTCAATGGCATCCGCGCCGTCATTAACAAGGGTGAGTTTGCCCACTTTATGCAAACCTACGATCCAGACATTGTATGCCTGCAAGAGACCAAGGCCGCACGCAACCAGGTAGAAATTGACCTGCCAGAGTACCACGAGCATTTTTATTCGGCTGCCAAGAAGGGCTATTCTGGCACGGCGATTTTCTCGAAAATCCGGCCGCTGCATTGGCGCGACGGGCTGCCGCCGGCCATCATCGAGCGGTTTAATTTGACCGGCGATCAGTATGGCAACCCAGCGGACGAAGGGCGCATCATCACTGCCGAGTTCGATGATTTTTGGGTGGTGACATGTTATACGCCAAATTCGAAAGGGGATCTGGCCCGGCTGCAATTACGCCATAAACAGTGGGATCCAGCGGTGCTGGCCTATCTGGAGGAATTGGAGCTAGTCAAGCCAGTATTATACTGCGGCGATATGAACGTGGCGCATCAAGAAATTGACCTGGCAAATCCAAAGCCTAATGTTGGCAAACACGGTTTCACCGACGAGGAGCGGGAAGGCTTTCAGAATTACCTAGACGCTGGATTTGTCGATACCTTTCGGGCAGCTTTCCCTGAGAAAACCGGCGCCTATACCTGGTGGACGCACTGGGCTAACGCCCGGGCGCGCAATGTCGGCTGGCGGATCGACTATTGGCTGGCGTCACGCGAAATCGCTAACCGCGTCATTAACTCTGAGATTCACGCCGAACAAATGGGTAGCGATCACTGCCCGGTAAGCATTGAGGTTGAGGTATGAAAATTACCAAGCGCTTGAGGGAACGTAAGCTGCTCCTTGGCCTGGGTGCCGTGCTGATCATCGCCAGTAGTGCTGTAGCGACTTATTTCACCCTCCGTCATTTCAACCCGCCGCGTACCACTGCCCAGCAGCCTATCAGCCAAGAGCAGCCCGCGCCGACACCCAAAGAAAAAGATCCCGACAGCCCGAAAACTCCAGCGCCAGCTGCACCAATTACCATCGCTCTGCCAAACGCTACACCGATCCCTGCGCGCATCGTTAATGATGCAGATGATGCTGACATCTGGAAAATTGTCAACAAATCCCGAGCCTTTGCCAATCCTCGTTACCAACCCAACGACCTCCACCTCGTCAGCGTGCCGACACTACCCGGCCGCGGCCAGGACGAGCGCTCGCTCCGCGCCGTGCTCATGCCTGACCTCGAGAAATTAGTCGCCGCTGCTGGTAATGCCGGTGTCACCATCTACGTCGGATCAGGCTACCGCAGCTATGCTACTCAGGCTTCACTTTTTGCTAGCAACGTTCGTCAGCACGGCGAGGCTAAGGCCAACCGGTTTAGTTCACGCCCCGGTCATAGTGAGCATCAATCGGGCTTGGCCGTTGACTTTGGCAGCACCGACCAAGCTTGCTGGGTGGAGGACTGTTTCGAACGAACCGCCGCCGGCAAATGGCTGGCTGCCCACGCCCATGAATACGGCTTCATTTTACGCTATCCGAAGGGCAAGGAACCGATCACCGGCTATCAGTACGAGCCATGGCATTTTCGCTACGTTGGGCGGGAACTAGCGGGCGCTCTACATCAGTCGGGCTTGACGATGGAGGAGGCTTGGTCGTATATTGAAAAGGCAATGACTGAACTCAAGCAGCGAGGGACACAATAGATGAAGCACAGGGTGGGACGCGCGGTCGTGGCCATGGTTTTGGCGGCATGGACGACACTGACACTGCTGATGATCAATGGTGGCACGCAGCTCGTCAATCGAACCTCAGAGTCGGTCGCTCATTCGCCGCTGTATAATTTCCAGCCGATCACCATCCGTCTCGACCGGACCAATCGCGACTTGACCTTTCCGTCGTGGAAATATTTACAAACTGGGAAAATCTGGTCGTACGTTTCGGGCAAGCAGGGCATCGACCCAGCCTTTGAGCCGCCGCTGACTGATATTACTGATGGTACGCCGAGCTGGATAGAGGATAAGCGCGTGCAGCCGATGGTCAAAGAGCCACTGGAGCAACTGCGCCAAGCCACGGCTGAGGCCAAGCTACCGGTCCTCGTCTCTAGCGCCTACCGCTCCGGCACCGCCCAAGCCAAAGTCCGCACTGAAACCACCGCCAAAAACGGCGCCGCCCACACCGATGAATACGTCGCCAAACCCGGCCACAGCGAACACCAGCTCGGCCTAGCGGTTGACTTGACCAGCTTTTCTGAGAAATGCAAGGCCCGCTTTAGCGACTGCGCGCTTGATCCAAAAACTGCCAGCTGGCTGGCCGCTCATGCCCACGAATACGGCTTTATTCTGCGCTATCCGAAGGGTAAGGAAAAAATCACCGGCGTCGCGAGCGAAGCTTGGCACTTCCGCTATGTCGGTAAAGACCTGGCTAGCCTCATCCACAAATCGGGGCTGACCTTTGACGAAGTGTACCAAAACATGGTCAAATTACGCGACAATGCATCAGTTGCTAAGTCATCTCCTTCATGATGCAGTAAGCTATTGCGAGAAAACTAAAAATACGAGATAATCAAGCGATGAAGCAGCAGAAATTCGCGGTTTTTGACATCGACGGCACGCTCATTCGCGGCGGGCTGTACCGGCAATTGGTGCTTGGGCTGATTGATGCTGGAGCCATCCCCGAAGTCCACGCCTCGATCATTCAGCAAAAATTACTCAGCTGGAAACGGCGAGAGTCAAAAGACGCCTACGACGAGTACGAACTGAGTTTGGTCAATGCTATCTCTCGTTCGCTGGCTGACATCCCGACCGCGGTGTTCGACGAGGTGGCAAGCAGTATCGCCGAGAGGGAGCTCGACCACGTCTACACCTACACGCGACATCGCCTGCGCGAGCTAAAGCAAGCGGGCTACTTCCTAATCGCTATCTCTGGCTCGCAGCAGGAGCTGGTCGAGCCATTTGCTAAAAAATACGGCTTTGATGCCTGGGCGGCCCAGGTGTATGAACGGCAGGGCGATACCTTTACCGGTACAATTACCACCAAGACGTATACCAATAAAGACAAGATCCTCCAGGGAATCATTGATAAGCACGGGCTAACGCTTGCTGGCAGTTATGCGTTTGGCGACAGCGAGGGCGACCGGCACCTCCTGGCGATGGTTGAACATCCCGTCGTGTTTAATCCCACGGAAAAGCTCCTTGAAATTGCCAAAACCAACAGCTGGCCAATTGTCCTGGAGCGTAAAAGCGTAGTATTTGAACTCGAGAAAGGCGAACGTGGATACCTTTTGGCGCAGGCAGGAAAAATCTAAGCCGCTGTTTCCTGACGTCGAATGGAATCGACCAGAGCGCCGCGACCAGGCCGGGCGACTGGGGATCGTTGGCGGTAACAAGCTTGGGTTTGCGGCGGTGGCGACCAGCTACCAGGCAGCACGTGACGCCGGGGCAGGCGAAGTACGAGTTGTGCTACCCGACACGCTGCGTCGCACCGTGCCAACAGCGATGACCGACGTTCTATTTGCACCGACCAATCCGTCCGGCGGCCTCAGCGGCGCGGCGGCAGGCGAATTGGCTGTGCTCGGCGAGTGGGCTAGCGTCATGCTGCTGATCGGCGACGCCGGCAAAAATAGTGAAACAGCCGCGTTGTACGAGCAATTTGTGCGCCAGTACCACCGGCCGGTCGTACTGAGCCGCGACGCCATCGACCTGGTGCAAAACAGCTTTTCCGCCATCCTCGACAATCCCCACGTCGTCTTTGTCGCCTCGTTCGCCCAAGTACAGAAACTCTTTCGCAGCGTCTACTATCCAAAAATCCTGACATTCAGCATGCAGCTGGCGCAGTTCGTCGAGGCGCTGCACAAATTCACCATCACCTATCCGGTCACATTAGTAGTTTTTCATGCCGATCAACTCGTCATCGCACGGGGCGGAGAAGTCGTCACCCAAGCCTGGACCGAGCCGATGCAGCTGTGGCGCGGACAAACCGCTGCGCACGCCGCCAGCTACCTCTTGTGGTCACCCGAAGCACCGTTAGCCGCCATCAGCACCAGCATTGCCGCTAGCGTATAAACCGGGGCAGTTCCCACCAGCTCTTGACGATTTATAGACTACGCGGTATAACAAGGATAGCTATGTCACGAAAATGCCTGATTTACCATCCTGTGGCTGAATTTCCTCTGTCAGATCCAGATTTTGCTCAAGAGATACAGGAACGATTTAGTAGACTGAATGACAACCCCATAAAACCAACGCAATCCGGGGAGCGTCATCTTACTATCCTAGGTGCACGAGAATACCCAAAGATTCTACATCCGTCTAGACTGCAGGTCCGCCTACCGGAACAATCACAAAAGAGCCTTGAGCTCAATGTAGTTGGCGCTCGTATATTAGGAGAGTGTGCACTCACTCTGGTATTCAATGACCTCAGCCAAACTTTACCGCGGGAAGAAAGACGACGTATCAAGCAAGCATTTATAGAAGCAGGGGCTACCACTCCTCACCATAAAAAATTCAAGCCACACGTCACCATTGCCAAGATTCCCAGGGGAATTAGTAGACGGCATGTGATTCGCTGGACAGAAAATATGCTGCCGACAGACCCAACCGTCATCGTTGGCGGTATCACGCAGAACAATCTCTCGGGGAGAGAATTTAACGAACAGTCCCTCATCGAGTTTGACTTTAGTAATGAGGGTCATTCTCTCGATCTACAGGTTGCTGACTGTATGCTTCTGCCGCCACTAAAACAAAAGCCAGAGAAGAAAGGGTGCGGACATCATTCTCATTCTTAACATTAGCTTCTCATAAGGTATTGCCACCAATAAAACTCCCGCTACAAAACGGGAATAAAATTAAACAAACTGAGGCGACCTCTGGTACCGCGGGCCGGACTTGAACCGGCACGAGCGATTGCTCACCAGATTTTGAGTCTAGCGCGTCTACCAATTTCCGCCACCGCGGCACGAGAGAACGCCCCAAGTCATCCGAGGGTAATTATACCACGGCCGCTACCACATCAGCAAGAGCCCGGATACTTTATCTTTCCGACGTTTTCCCGTATAATAAGGGGTGATGAATCCACATGACGATCAGTTTGGCAGGCGAGTGGGAGCGCCAATCTCGAGTCAACCTCGTCCACTGACGCCGCCACCACGTGATTATTCTGGCTCGCAAGCTGCTGCCGCTAATGTTATTCGTGATCAAATTAATGCTATATATGGCGGTCGCAGCACCGAGTCCACGCCACACACCACACCGGTGGTTCAGCCGCGGCCCACGGAGCAGCCACATCCAGAACCGACCGAGCGCACCACTGTCACGCCGCCACCGCGCACGCCAAGCCCACACGCCCTGAACACCGCGCCACCGGCAGCACAACCGACCCAGCCAGCCACAGCGCCATCTCCTGCTCATCCCGCTCACATCACCGAGTCACCTCAGCCCCAGCCAGCGAACAAGTCAACGGACAAGCCCACCGCCGCGCCACCAACCACACAGCCGCAACCAACCGCTCCAGCAAAAACCCCCACTCATCAGCCGCAAATCACCGCCGACCAGTGGAAGCAGTACCACAGCTCGTGGCAAAAATACTACCAGATGTACTACGAGCGCTATTATGCCTCGCACCTCGATCAAAAGCAACAGGAATTTGACCGGCTGGTCCAGTCTGCTCGCGACGCTAACACCGCCGCCGCGCCGGCCATGACTGATATGTTGTCCACCCAAAACCCCATCAAGCGCCTCCGTGCCCAGATCCAGCAGACCGTCCGTGACAAGGCCAAAAAAGTCACCAAGTCACGCCACTTCATCCCGGCACTGGCGGGTGTATTGGTGCTGCTAGCGTTCGTCTTTTTGCAGTACAACCGCGTTCTATTTGGCATCGCCGCCGCCTACACCACCCCAGGCAATGTTGATCCACAAAACATCATCGTCAATCCAGCAAGTAGCACCACTGTCAGCCCCGACCCACGGCTGATCATTCCTAAACTCAACGTTGATGTGCCGGTCATTTACGGTGTTAACGCGGCCGACCATAACGCTCAGATGAAAGCGATGGAGAAGGGTGCTGCCCACTTCGCGATCGCTGGCGCTAATGCCGTGCCTGGCCAAGTTGGTAATGCTGTATTCTCGGCGCATTCGTCTAACGATGCCTTTGCGCCCGGTGACCACAAGTTTGTCTTTGCTCAAAACGAAAAGCTGGTCAAAGACGACATCATCTACATGCACTACCAGGGCAAGCGCTACACCTACGCCGTCACCAAGAAAGAAGTCGTTATGCCAAACGAGGTCAGCCGTGTCCAAATTCAAACCGATAAGCCGATGCTCACTTTGATCAGCTGTGTACCGCTTGGCACTGCTGAAAAACGCCTGCTGGTCTTTGCCGAGCAAATTAGCCCCGATCCATCTGGCGCTGCCAAATCAACCGAGCCAGTCACCACTCGATCCGCCGCTATCCCGGGTAAGCCATCGCCGACATTACTCGAACGATTATTCGGTGCCAAAGACTAGAGCGAGAATAGCAATAAGAGAGTTAGCCTGGTGTGCTTAGCGCTTGATCGTCATCCGTAGCCGTGACATCGTCACCGTGCCGTTATCAGCTCGGCGGAAAGCATACAGCCAGTCGCCGTCGTGCGACAGTGACGCATCAAACCCTTCGCTGGCCTCCAGCATCGTCGATTGATTAGCGCCGTCGAACTCGCGCATCACCAGCTTGCCGCCCTCAACACTCCACACGTGATAATCATCCAGCCAGTCAAGCACCGTTCCCGTCGGCAGCGCCGTATCATGCGACATCGATTGCCGCTCAATATCATAACTCATAAAGCCAGCCGTCGTTCGCATCAAGACGAACCGCCCAGTACCGCTCAGATCCAGCTCGGTCAGTGGTTTACCGGCAGCGATCGACTTGACGCGACCAAGTAATTTTGACGCCGACGAGCTCGACCCGTCTAGCGCCGCACCCATGTGCAGCGTCACCGCCGAGCCGACGCCAACCACCAGCACGTCTTTATTATCATAGCGCGAAAACTTGATCATCAACGGCGTCGAGGCCTCCGCCTCAGTCTGTCGCCGCACGACCACTGGCTCAGTCCAGTCCTTGCGCCAAATTCCCGCCAGCTGCAACTTGCTCGTACCATTTGTCCCGACGTAGGTGATATAATCCGCACCATACACCGAGAACGATTGCACATGACTGATCAGCGGCGCAGAAATCGTCGCTGCGTTTAAGTCCGCTCGCCGCAGTTCGCCGCTCGACTGTAGTATGTATAGTTCGTTGCCGCTCTCACCGAGGAAGCGCACATCTTTTAGTTCCAGCCCGATCACTTTCGCGATGTCAACCACTGTCTTATTCTCGCGGTCGACTTTCAGCCACTGGACTTTTTCACCTTGGCCTTCGACCGCGTAGGTGTGTTTGAGAATGGCGTAGCGATTACCCGAATCCCACTCAACAATCTTAAACGTGTGCGCCGTCGCCTGGCCGCCGTAACCCGCCACCACCGACGTATCCAATGTCACCTCATTAAACTTTGGCTTATCCGAATCGCGCAAATCGCCCCAGACGATCTTCGGCGCATCGGTCGCTTGCATCACGCCCAACATGAACCGCCAATTTGGCGAAAATCGCACCGAGGCCAGCGACGAAAATTCCTTGACCGAACTCACCACCCGCTCACTCGGCACCAGCCGCGCATATGATAGCCAGGTCAGTGTCCCGGCCTTAACCTCGACGACCTTGCGCCACTCGTCATAGCCATCCAGGCGCATGGAAAATTGATGCTGCCCCTCAGGAAGCATGCCCTTGATATGTGTCTTGCCGAGCTCCATGCCATCGACAAACACCCGTGCGCCTTGCGGCCGCGAATCATACTGCACCAGCGCCCGCTGCTCAACCGTCTGCGTCTTAAGATTCAGCTGATAGCCAAGCGTATGAAAAATCAAAATGAACGCCAATATACACACCGTCAGCACCATAATGGTATAAATCAGTGTCCTGCGAGCAAGTTCTAGACCACGCTTTTGTTTTCGATACATAATGAGAGATTATACCACATTTCGCCCCTTGCAAAAAGCATGTCCTCTTTGTACAATAAAATATAAGCATTAGGAATACGAGGGGTTCATGAACAAACAAATCATCCATAAAACCGTCCACAAAACTGCCGGCCAAAAATCAACGACACTCAGTCGCCGCCATGTCGCCGCGCCGTCACATGCCAAGCGTCGCCTGGCCAGTCGCCTCGACATCACGCGCAACACCTCCGTCCCGATGAGTGTTCATGTCAATAAATTTGCGCCGAGCATGCCGAGTGTCCAGCCGCAGCCAACCAGGCGTGACCGTCCTGCCGAACCGCACCCGACCATGGTGCGCGCTCAAGCTCGTGCTGCCCAACAGCCTCATCGGACCACCCGAACTGCAACTCGCCGCAGTCCAGCCACGCCGCATCATCACTCAACTCGTATCGTTAAACCAAACCAAGCTCCAGCCAAGCAGCATCCAGTGGCCCTCGCGCCCAAGCCAGCCGCTGTTCTCAAAAACGAAGCCATCACCGAAGCCCTGCAGCGCGCCACTGTCCCGCAAAAAGCGCCGCGCCGCGCCAAAAAACCAAAGAGTCGCATGGGTCGCTGGCTGCAAGTCGCCTCCGTCGGCCTGGCCATCATGCTGATCGGTGGCTATTTCACCTACCTCGGTATGCCCAATATCTCCACCCGCATCGCCGCTATCCAATCTGGTATCAACGCCAAATACCCCGGCTACCGCCCAAGTGGCTATGCGCTGAGTGGCCCAATTACCTTCAAGAGCGGGGAAGTCCGCATGAAATTTGCCTACGCTGACGGCGGCCAATCCTACACCATCACCCAGCAAAAAAGCTCACTCAACTCCGCCGCCCTCAAAGAGACCCTGACCGCCGACGGCGGTGAGGTCCAAACCACCACCGCTGGCGGTCTGACTATTTACAGCACCGACCGGACGGCCAGCTGGATCAATGGCGGCGTCCTCTACCAAATCACCCTCGGCGGGGCATTGTCAAGCGAGCAAGTCACCAAAATCGCCACTAGTTTATAATCAGCCCCGTAAGCACGCACACCCATCACGTTTACCAGCGCCGCGCCCGCGTGCTATAATCACCCCATGACTACACGCACTCGTTTCGCACCCTCACCAACAGGGTTTTTGCATGTTGGCGGCATTCGCACGGCATTGTTTGCTTTTCTCGTCGCCCGGCAGGCCGGCGGCCAATTTATCCTACGCCTCGAAGACACTGACAAGGTCCGCGAAGTTGCCGGCAGCAGCGAGCATCTGATCGCCAGCCTCAAGGCACTGCACCTCGATTACGACGAAGGCCCGGACATTGGTGGGCCACACGGACCATACATCCAAAGCCAGCGGCTCGAACATTACCGCCAGTGGGCGCAGAAACTAATCGACGCCGGCCGCGCCTACGCTGATCCCTACACACCTGAGCAAATCCAAGCATTTCGCGACGCCGCCCAGGCCGAGAAGCGCGCCTTTCGCTACCGTGATCATCGCCCTGACAATCCACCGGAGTGGGACGGCACGATGCCGCTGCGCTTCAAGACTGAGCCCAAAAGCTACACCTACCACGACGAGGTCATGGGTGACGTCACCACCAGCCCCGAGGTAGTTGACGACTTCATCCTCATCAAGTCTGACGGCTACCCGACCTACAATTTTGCCCACATCATCGACGACACCGAGATGAATATCACCCACGTTATTCGCGGCCAAGAGTTCATCTCGAGCATGCCAAATTATCTGGCACTCTACGAGGCATTAGGATTGCCGCGGCCTGTTTTCGCGCATCTGCCGCATATCATGAACGAGCAGGGCAACAAGAAATTAGGCAAGCGCGACGGCGCCAAAGACGTGCTAGATTATATCCGCGACGGCTATCTGCCAGAGGCGCTGGATAGTTTCATCGCCACCATGGGCTGGAACGACGGCACCGAGCAAGAGACCTTCACCATGAGTGAGCTAACCGCCAAATTCAGCCTCGACCGCGTGCAGCGCTCCGGCGCTCGCTTTGACGAAAAACGACTATTGTGGGCTAATGGGCAATTTATCCGTTCGCTAGCACTAGACGATTTAGTCCGGCGGGCCAACGATTTTTGGCCAGATAGTGCAGCTGCGGCAGATGAGGATTATCGCCAGCGCGTTCTGGCCCTGGCGCAAGACCGCTTAAAAACCCTGCGTGACCTCGGCGGATTTGGCTACTTCTTTGCGGAGCCCGAGATTAACATGGAGCTCATCGACAGCAACAAACAACTCAAGAAATTGTCTGAGCATGAGCGGCGCGAATTGCTAGAGACTGCCCACCAGGAGCTCGCTAACCTCACCGACTGGACACCAGAGTTAGTCCAGACTCGGCTGAACGAATTGCTAGAAATTACCGGCCAAAAGCCCGGCATTCTCTTTAGCCTCATCCGTATCGCCATCACCTGGGCGCCGTTTAGCCCGCAGCTGAATGATACACTAGCGCTGATTGGCCGCGAGCGCACGCTGGCGCGGCTTGAGCGGGGAATTACCGCGTTCTCGGCGGCGTAATTCGGGGCAGGTTGTATACCGAAATACGCCGATCAGTCACTGCATTGTTCCGTTTACCGGATATGTCGCTTATGCTATACTAAACCCATGCATATCAAGAATCCTCGCCCAGCCACCGCGGCCCAAAAACCGACGGTAAAATCAGCTAAACTTGAGCCGGCATCACCAAACGCCCCGGCCAAAAAACGCTCGTTTGCCCAGTGGTGCAAAAAGCATTTGTGGGCGATCGTCCTCATCACCGCCTCGCTGGTTATCGCTGGTATTTTCATCGTCGCTATCAATTCTGTCCAGCACGACGGTGGTCTGCCGTTTTTCGCCGCTAAGAAAAAGCCAACCAAATTCTACTCACCGCTCACCGGCCTCGAGGTCGCTGACGAAGCAGCCACCAAGCAGCCCGTCACCGCCGTCATGATCGAGAACAGCCCTGATGCTCGCCCACAGTCCGGCCTCTCCGGAGCCGGTATCGTCTATGAGGCCGTCGCCGAGGGTGGCATCACGCGCTTCCTCGCTGTTTATCAGGGCGCTAAGCCCGGCCTCATCGGCCCAGTTCGTAGCCTCCGCCTTTACTATCTCAGCTGGGGCGCGCAGTACCAAGCCTCCATCGCCCACGTCGGCGGCAGCCCGAACGCTCTCGATACCGTCCGCAGCAGCGGCTACCGCGACATCGACCAGTTCTTTAATGGCGGCAGTTATTGGCGAGCCAGCGACCGCCGCGCCCCACACAATGTCTACACATCCGGTGAGAAACTTGACGCCCTGAATGCTAGTAAAGGTTTCAAAGAATCATCATTTACCGGTTTCAAGCGTGGTGATGGCAAGCCGGTCGAGACACCAAATGCCACCACTATCCAGCTCAACTTTAGCGGCAGCACTTACAATACCGCCTATGCTTATGACAAAGCGACCAACACCTACAAACGCTCACTAGCTGGCGCACCGCACGCCGACCGGGAAGGTGGCCAGATCGCCCCACGCGTGGTCATCGCTCTCGAAGCACCGCTCGAGCGACGCGTCGGGCCAGATGGCTACGAGGACACCGTCACCATTGGCTCGGGCAAGGCGACCGTCTTCCAGAACGGCACCGCTACCGCCATCACCTGGAAGAAAGATAGCCTCACCGCACCGCTCAAATTGCTTGATGAGAATGGCAAAGACTTTACCCTGGGTCGCGGCCAAACATGGATCGGCGTGTTTACGCCCGGGCGGGGATCCGTCACGTGGCGATGACAGCTGGCGGCATGTCAATTCGCAGCTTTCGACGATACCACCGGCGCATGTTGTTCGCCTGTGCACTGGCCGGGCAGGCAGCCGTAGCGCTCATCGGTGGTGTGATTCTCAGTGTCACCGGCGTCACCTCGTGGAGTCACCCGACGTTCTGGCTAATCACTGGCACGATTTTTATTGTCGGCAGTCTTTTTTCGGTTGCCTTGATTATCATTGCTGGTCGGCCGCTAGATAATATCTTGACTGCGCTGATCCATAAACGCGGCGAGCGCACCACCACACCTCTACCAAATCCGAACGCCGAGCAACACGCCAAGACCGGCTTCAAGACCGTCCTTGAACTCATCTATGATGAGCCGACTCAACCCGCACCGCCACCAAGTCCCGACGCGCTGCTAACCCAAGCGCTCAATCACACCAGCTGCGGCATCGTTGTCCTCGATCCCGCCAAGCGTATCATCTCCGCCAACAAGGCTGCACCAATTGCCACTGACGCCGACGGCCAGCCGTATCTGGCGCTGGATTTTCTCAACGAGCAGTCGCTCACAGCCTGGCTCAGCGACGCCGATGCCCGCCAAGTCTCCGCCGAGCGTACCTGGCGCCGCGTCGCTACCACCAACGGTGCCTTCAAAAAAACTCGCTTCTTTGACATCATTGCCTCCTACCAAAAAGACGCACCCGGCGAGACCGTCATCGTCCTCATCGACCGCTCGGCCCAATACCTACCCGAGGAAGAAGACCTCAATTTCATCTCCTTCGCTGCCCACGAACTCCGCGGCCCGATCACCATCATTCGTGGTTATCTCGACGTCCTCGCCGAGGAGCTAGCCGGCCGCCTGAAAGGTGACGAGCCGCAGCTACTAGCACGGCTGACGGTGTCTGCCAACCGCTTGTCTGGTTATATCAACAATATCCTCAACGTCGCTAAGTTCGACCGCCACCATCTCAGTATCCACCTCACTGAGGACTCGCTGTCTGACATCTATGGCTCGATCGCCGACGACATGCAGCTGCGCGCGTCAACGCAGCACCGCTTGCTCAATATCAGCATCCCAAGCGACCTGCCGACCATCGCCGCCGACCGCTCCAGCATCAGCGAGGTCATCTCCAACCTCATCGACAACGCCATCAAATACAGTTTCGAGGGCGGCACTGTCTCGGTCAGTGCCGAACAAAAGGGCGATGTTATCGAAGTCTCCGTCGCCGATAACGGCGTCGGCATGCCACCGAGCGTCGTCAAAAATCTATTTCACAAATTCTACCGCTCGCACCGCAGCCGCGAGACCGTTTCTGGCACCGGCATCGGCCTCTACATCTGCAAGGCCTTTATTGAGAGTCACGGCGGCCACATCACCGCGCGCTCCAAAGAGAACGAAGGCTCGGTCTTTTCGTTTACCGTGCCGGTGTACGCCGCCGTCAAGGACAAGCTGCTCGAGGACGGACAGCTCAATCGCAATCTGATTCGCCAGGGCGGTGGCTGGATAAAAAATCACGCTATGTATCGAGGATAAGAGGAGGGAAGTATGGCGATCAAAACAATCTTGTGCGTTGAGGACGACCGCTTTATCGGCGAGATGTATGTGCGCAGCCTGCAAAAAGCTGGCTATGACGTGACCTGGGTGGTTGATGGTAATGATGGGCTGGTTATGGCCCGGAGTCAGCCGTTTGACTTGATCATCCTTGATTTAATGCTGCCCGAACAGCGCGGCGACCAAATTTTGGACGCTCTGCGCTCTGATGATACTGACTTGATTCCAGAGAGCAAAATCCTCATTATGACGAACTTTGAGCAGGACGATGCCACCAAATCCGCCATCATGAACCGCGTCGACGGCTACCTCATCAAGGCCGACATCACACCCCGCAAGCTGATCGACGTCGTCAACAAGATGGGCTAGACGCCCCCAGCTAACCATGCTATAATGACCCGGTAGCTTAACACGGCCCTATCGTCTAGCGGTTAGGACACTGGGTTCTCATCCCAGCAACCCGGGTTCGATTCCCGGTAGGGTCACCATACAGGGATTTATATTCCGTTCGGATTTGAAACAGCTCGTTTACCTCTGGTGGTGGGCTGTTTTTATGGGTTCCAAAGTTTATTTGTTCGTAGGTTGGAAGCTTGTTGAATATAGCACCGAAAAAGGCAGCTTTTCGCAGTGGATTACAGAGGTCAAGTAGCAGCTCTGAAAGGTGTTCCAAAATATATTTTACATATTGCAAAACTTGGTCAAATTCAGCTTGTAAATTCGGCTGCCTAGCAATTTCTTCATCCAGCTCTGCTAATTCTTTTTCGACGCTAACAATATCCTCTTCAAGGTATTTTAGGGCCGTCTCGCTTGTGACAATACGCATCCGATTAACGGTTGCCTTGATTTGACCTTGCAGGCTCTCGCGGTGCTCTAGGCGCTGCCGATTAGCATCAATTTGCCTAGTCTGACGTTCACGCCACAATTCAGCGATGGCGGCGATAACATCGTCAATGTATTCTGGCTTGATAGTAATAGCCCTCACAAAGTCTTCTATCGTCTTATCAAATTCAGGCTTCGACACACGGAAGTAATGGCCATCGCGACTGCAGTGATAAGCTGGATAGTGTTTACCGAGCTTGCCACGAGCGCTACCAGATAGTGTCTTACCGCATTTAGGACAGGCAACTACCTGCTTATATGGATAATCTAGGTTATAAACTTGTTTACTTTTCAAATGATTCGGAACAGCCTTACGTTTAACGGTGATATTATCATGGCTATCAACCTCCACGAAAACTCGGCCGCGATTAGCTTCGTTGAATAAATCCACGCTAACGAGCCCATCAAACTGCGCTTTAACTGGCTTATCATACGTCCATTTTTCCTTAATAATACCGCAATATACCAATTTACTAGTGTATTGATCAATCATTTTGGCAGTCATTTTTCGGCCACCAATCTGTCGTTTAATTTTTGTTCGGTCGTATTTGTCGCGCACAATCGTCACGCGAGAGCGAAAGCCCATGGAATTAAGCTCATCGGCAATTTGCTGGTTTGTATAAACATGCGCAGCGCGCATCTCGTCCTTGGCGCGCTCAGCCTCCAGATACTCAGATTTTTGTGTTGGATTAAACTCACTCCAGTAATATTTGAACCCGGTATGCTCAAGAGTGTTAATTTGCTGCTTACCAATAACTCCGTACATATCCTCAAGTGCAATACCAAGCTTAGTCAACTGCCGCTTGAGCGGAGAATAGTAATCACCACCACCTCGTGTAAAGCGATCAATCGATTTGATACACATTCTTTGTAGTGACGCGGACATAGATATGTCTGAGTTTTTCAGAGACCTGTCTAGCCTTGCAAACACAATGGGTATTTGGTCTCATATTAAAGCTGGAGGCACGAAAAGCTTTTATATTAATCGATTGCATATGATAGAATCGCCGCAACTTTTGAGACAATACGAGGAATTTTGTGCGGATGAGTCGCTAAAAAGCGTGAACGGCTTAATCGTCTATATACCTAGACGACCTGCTTTATGCGGTAAAGAAATATGTTAAAGATATGCAAAAAAACATGAATAATACATATGTCATACCCTCTCAAGGGGATGTTCATGATATGAATATCTTCAGAATGGCTACCTTGTTGATTTTGAGGCGGCTGGATGGAACAGGCTATCTACTGACATATCAACATTCATCCATCATATTATATGTGGAGGAATTGGACCATCGTATGCGAAATGGGCAGAGTCTAAACCTAATCCGCTAGGCAGATCTAAAGAGATCACTCATGCTGACGGTAGAGTATGGGTAAACCTCAATACCTCGCGCCAAAGAATAGTTCATGATTATATGAAGTACTATATCAAAGGTATAGACAAGAATATCCTTAGCAAAATTAATAGAGAGATATGCGTAATGATATCTCTAAGGCTACTAACTGTCTTTAATGTTGCTGCTATGTCTCCAGATGATAGAAATATTATATTCATCCTAGCAAATTACTTTTTCTCACACCGCACCGTAGAGGAGTCTGTAGGTAGTTGTTGCTTCAATGACGGTACATTTTAATTGCCTTAGCAAGAAGTTGTCTCGTGTTTTTGTGGGTGAGGAGCTGAAAAGCTTTTGGCAAGCTGACCCATAAGGGGCGTATATCTTCTCCTGGTTGAAGCTGTTGCTGCTGTCGAGGTACTGAGTCATTAATAGACACAGCATAGTACGAAACCTCTTTTACTACGTGGCTATCATCTGTTGAGAATTCATATATTAGAGTATCAATAAACCCTAGAATCGTTGTGTAGTATCCAGTCTCCTCAAGTATTTCTCGCACTGCGGTGTCACGGTGATGTTCTCCGGGTTCTATAGAGCCTTTAGGAAAAGAATATTCCTTGATTGGTTGCAATGATTCAATTATAAGAACCCTGTTATCTTTAAGGATAACCCCTCCTGAACTATAACGGTGAATAATATTTTTTGAAGCCATGCGTGTCTAAGTATAGCACAGGGTTGTTAGTATTTTCTTAAACACAGCATAAATTTCACGAGGTACTTTAAATGACTTACGCTTAGGGCGTTTATCCGGGCAATGTTTTGACATTCAACTAAAACTCTGCTAATATTTACCTAGGGCTAAGTCAATTAGTCAAAATCCAGACAAATCTCGTACGATCAGTGAGCTAGACGAAGGCCCTTTAATGATGAAAGTGTTTAGCGAAAACCCACAAGAGGCCATGCTACACATTGCGCAATCAGCAACCCGTTCAGACGGAACTCCCTTTGATAACAAAACCAAGAAAAGTCTCGAGGCTGCACAGAGGTACTTGTCTGCGGGAATCGTTAGCGGCTATCGAAATCCCCTATCTCACGAAACACACAATGGCTTGTCTGCGACAGGTGTCATTACCGAGCAACACTGTTTGGATGCTTTAAGCGTGCTATCCTTATTGCATACAAGGTTAGATGATTGCTAGGTAGTAGCAAAAGGCTATTACTCTTTTTTGGTGCCTTTATACTTTTCCAAAAACCCCTCAAAATCAAAGTCCTCACTCCTGCTAGCGACATGCGCAAATCGCTGCATGAATTTCAGAAATCCGACCGCGTATTCGCGATTGGCATTGTCTGGGTCGTGAAGCTCCAGGTAGTGGATCGTTTTCTGAATCGTTTCTTCGTCTTCGTATAGATGAAGATCCTTGATTGTATCCTCGTCGTTCATGATTATTTCACCTCCATAAATTTATTTAAGCCGATAAAATCTATCAACATCTCCGCCTCCAGCGCGGATGCCGTCCTTCTCATTATCTCACAACTGTCGCGATATGAGAGAATATTTAGGCTACCTTCGTAAATAATTTCTCTGTCGATGATGGCTAATTTGCGGTGATGCTTGACTGTAAAAAGCACTTCGACGCCTGCTGATTGTAGTAAATTCAGAGATTTTTGGGCTTGTAGTTTGTATATTTCGTCGTGTTCTTCAAGTGGTTTGGTGTTAAGTAATATTGCAACGCCACGCTTTTTGAGTCGGTGGAATATTGGAATAAATTTTTCGACTCGGACAGTTCTGAGAAACGGACTTTCGATGATAATGCTTTTTCGGCCTTTTCGTAAATCGCGCATAAATTGGTCGTCGAAAGTATTTTGGTCATAGAGATTTGAGCCTGATTTTCGCAAATTAAACATCACGCTCCTCCAAATCCGGCAAATACACCTCGCCATTTTTAATAACCATGCCCAGCTCCTTGAAGCGATCCCGCAGCGCAAACAAATCGCGAAAAAGGAGTTCCACATTTATATTTGTAGGGTCACCAAACCTTTTCATACCTGCGCTTAGGTGATATAAGATTATAATCGCCCGTTTTCCTTGTAAAAGTTTCTGAGTCGCAATGTATAATGACAGTAAGAGAAAATCATTTCTCAAAAAAGAAAGGAGAACAGCTATGAAAAATGAGGTCATGAAAGTATTTAATGCTTATACAGAAGCATTATCAAAGGGAAATGTTGAAGCAGTTTTTGAAACGATGTCTGATGATATTGTATGGCACATGGGAGGAGGGGGCCCACTTTCAGGAATTGTTAAAGGAAAGCAGGCGTTGGGAGAGCGTTTAGGGGAATTTATCAAAAGAAGTAATGGCACATTTAGAGTAATTACAAACTGGGCTGCAAGTAATGACTGTTTTGTGGCCGCCAGTGTCGTTTCTTTAGCTGAAAAAGAAGGTGAAAAACTAAATGATCCCGGTATTGATTTATTTAGAATAGAGGATGGCAAGATACAGGAAGTATGGACTTTTGCAGAACAACAAGACGAAGAAGATAAGTTTTGGGAATAAGTCAAATTCATCCCTAGTAAAACAATTAAAAAATTATGTACAATGATACAACAATTGATTTTTGCTAAAGAATAAAAATCAAATCGTTCTATTTAGGTAAGCCTTTTTAGCGACAGCATGAGCTTTACCATTGATACTCCACCATAGTATGATTTCATTATGACAATCCGCCCCTTCCACCCCAAAGACCGCGCCGCAATCGACAAGCTAGCGATTAAATTACACGCGCATTTCGCGCAGGTTGATAACACGGCGGAATCGCTGCCGTTCGCTAACCTGCGAGACGCGCATGGCTACATGCAGCGGATGATCGACGATAGTGAGGATATGGACGGCGCGATGTATGTTGCCGAGGAGAACGGCCAGGTGGTCGGCTTTATTCAAGGTGTGATTATTGATCATCAGCCTGGTCAGGACGCCGTTTTCGATGCAGTGCATGCACCGCGAAAAGACGGCTGGATCGGGCTGCTCTATGTCGAGCCAGAGCAGCGCGGCAGCGGTATCGGACGAGCCTTGCTGGACGAAATAAAGTGCTATTTCCAGAGTAAAAATTGCGATACCTTGCGGCTAAAAGTGCTAAGCGGCAACCAGCGCGCTATAACGTTCTATGAAAAATATGGTCTTACGGCCCGCGAAGTAGAAATGATAACAAAACTACGGTAGGTTTTTCGGAATCTCGGCTTGAAGCGGCGCCCCACCGCGCGCTATACTGATACTATGGCCCGCGAAATTCTTACCATTGAGCATCTCAGCAAGACGTACGGCTCGGGTGATAGCGCCACGCGTGCGCTCAAGGACGTCAGTTTTTCGATTCGTCACGGTGATTTTCTGATGATCACAGGGCGCAACGGTTCGGGCAAATCGACCTTTATGCATCAGGTGGCGATGTTGGATCGCCCTGATAGCGGCACGATTTGGTTTGATAGTAGGGGCGACGAGACACCGGCGATAGAGATCACTCAGCTGCCAGAAAAACAGCGGATTGAACTGCGCCTGCGCCAAGTTGGCTATATTTTTCAAGAGTACGCCCTGATCCGTGAACTCACCGCTCTAGAAAACGTCATGTTGCCGCGGCTGATGTGGTGCTCGGCGAAGATTGCTCGACAAAAAGCCTTGCACGAACTGGATCGTGTTGGTTTGAAGGACAGAGCGCGCCACCTGCCATCGCAATTATCCGGCGGCGAACAGCAGCGCGTGGCGATCGCCCGGGCGCTGGTCAATGAGCCGCACATTATCTTTGCCGATGAGCCAACGGCTAACCTAGATACGGTTGCCTCAACAAATATCATGGAAACATTGAAGGAAATTAATGCCAGTGGCATAACCTTGGTGATGATCTCGCACGAAGCTGATGAATTAGCTTACGCCAAGCGGCAAATCGTGTTTGAAAACGGCAAACTAAAAGGCGAGCGTCGGCCTGCAGCCGGGAGACTACTATGATCCAGACTCGCAAAACGCAGGAAACGCAAACGCCGCGCCAGCCCAAGAACAATCTGTGGCGCGAGTTCTTGCTAGGCTGGCGGTTGATGCGGCAGTACATCGTGCGCGGCCGCAAGTGGACACTGGGCCTAACGACGCTGCTGGTGGCGGTGGCATTCATTAATCTAGCCTTCATATCGTCGCTACTAGCTGGCGTCACCTCGGCGATTGAATCGCAGATCAAGAATTTAATGGTCGGCGAGGCCTATATTGATGTCAAAAAGCCCGGCGAGTACATCACCAATGTCGATGACAAGCTGGCCGAGATCAAACGCATCGACGGCGTGACGGCGGCTGACAAAATCCTGGCTGTGCCGGCGGTATTAGGATATAACGATGACAAGCAAGTGCAGGCCCGGATCAATGTCGTTAATCCGCAAGCCTTTCGCCAAACCCTGGAGGTCGCTAACCGCGTGTCGGATGGAACGTTTTTGGCGAGCGACGACGAGATCGTGCTGGGTAGCCGGCTGCTCGAGAGAGGTTCTCTTGAAGGGGTTAAAGTTGGCGATCGGGTAACGATAAATGTTAACGGTAAAAAGGTCGACGTCAAGGTCGGCGGCATCACCTCGACGAAGTTCTATAATGCAGATATTCAGGCGTACATCTCGCGCGGTTTATGGCGCAAGCTCACCAGCGCTATATCGAGCCATTTGACGGCTGGCGAGAACGATGCCAGCATGATCGTCGTGCGCACCAGCCGCGGCAAGGAAGCGTCGGTACAACGAGCACTTACTGACCTGAACTATCCGGGCCTGCGGGTTCACGATTGGCGTGACGGAGCGACGGTTATGGATACGATTACCGGTAGCTTTCAGTCGCTCAACGCTATTATGCTGATAGTCGGCATTATCATTGCGGCGGTGACAATCTTCATCGTGATTTATGTTGACATCATCAACAAGCGGCGGCAAATCGGCATTCAGCGGGCAATTGGCGTCAAGCCGCGAGTGATCGTCTTTAGCTACGTTCTACTAGCGCTATTTTATGCGGTGTGCGGTATAGCGGTCGGCTTGGTAATTTTCCTCGGCGGGCTAGTGCCGTATGTAGTGGCGCATCCGTTCAGTCTGCCAATTGCCGACGTGACACTCAACATATCGTGGTGGGAATTGCTATTCCGTGCCGAGGTTGTGCTGGTGGTCGCCATCATCAGCGGTGCTATCCCCGCCATCATGGCCTCGCGAATGAAGATGCTCGAGGCGATTTTAGGGAAGGGCTGAGCGGCCCCTCAGGGCAGCCAAATACGTACCATGCTTGACTTGCCATGACGTGGCTCAATGTGGGTATCATTTTTGCTCGTCTCGGTCTATAATACAAGCATGAAGTGGGCGGGGGATGTTTCGCAAGTCGGTGAATTATCGCGATTTTGGCTGCGGCGACTATGCGAGGCGGCCTTGTTCGTCGGGCTGGTTATCGTCCTCCTCTATGCTTGGGCGCGTTTTATCCCGACCGGTTACCGGCTACCCATCGGCGAAGCCATCACCGACCTCGCCGCCGCCATCAGCGCTCTCGTCAGCCTCGCTGCTCTCATCCTCTGTCTGTGGCTACCGCGCCGAGCCATCACCGCCGCATCCATCGCCGTCTACGGCCTAATCATCCTCGCCGTCGGCTCGCTGGTTGCCACCAGCGGGTTTCTCGCCTCGCCATTCGCCGCCGCCTGGCTCAGCGCTGCGGTGTTCGCTGGTTTCTTCGGTGGACCCGTCGTCATCGGTACTGGCCTCCTTGTCATCATCGCCATTACCACCGCCGCCATCACTCAGCACGCTAGCCTGGTCGCCACAGTTGGCGCCCTATTTTTTGGCCTAGCGCCACTAGTGCTTGGCTTTATCATCTGGCGCCATCAGCCACGCGTCAGCAAGCTCGGCGACATCTCTGAACTCCGCACCAAACTATCCACCGCCGAGGGCACCTCTGACATTGTCATCAATACTATCGACGACGGCGTGCTGGCCATCTCGCGCGAGGGCAATATCGAGCTGATCAACCCCTCAGCCCAGCGGATCATTGGCTGGAACCAAGGCGATGCCCTCGGCCTCAAGTGGCAAAGCGTCATCCAACTCGTCACCGCTGACGGCAAAGACGTCACCGTCACCGAAAACCCGGTCATGCAATCACTGATCAATAATCGGCCGGCACACTCCGACAAATTACTCCTCCGCACTGCCTCGGACAAGCAAATCCTCGTCTCCATCGTCGCCTCGCCAGTCGGCAAAGATAACGAAGGCATCATCGTCGTCTTTCGCGATATTACCAAAGAAAAAGCCGAGGAGCGCCAGCAAGCCGAATTCATCTCTACCGCCAGCCACGAAATGCGCACCCCGGTCGCCTCTATCGAAGGCTACCTCGGCCTGGCGCTCAATCCAGCCACCGCCCACATCGACGACAAGGCGCGCGATTTCATCACCAAGGCCCACGCCTCGGCCCAGCACCTCGGTCGGTTATTCCAAGATCTGCTTGATATCAGCCGCGCCGAGGACGGCCGCCTCAAGAATGAGCCACGGATTATCAATATCACCACCTTTGTTGGCGAGATTTTTGAGGGCCTGGCACCGCGTGCCGCCGAAAAAGGCCTCGTCTGCACCTTCCGCCCGGACACCGCCGCCACTATCCAGCCAGCCTACTACGCTAACGTCGACGCCGATCACCTCCGCGAAGTTGTCGCCAACTTGATCGAAAACGCCATCAAATACACGCCCGACGGGGAAGTGGTCGTGGACATCACTGGTGACGACAAAACGATCACCATCAGCGTCCAAGATAGCGGCATCGGCATCCCCGCCGAAGACCTGCCGCACCTCTTTCAAAAGTTCTACCGCGTCGATAATTCCGACACTCGCGAGATCGGCGGCACTGGCCTCGGCCTGTATCTCAGCCGCCGTCTGACCGAGGCAATGTCTGGCCGCTTATTCGTCATCAGCGAATACCGCAAGGGCAGCACCTTCTTTCTCGAGATTCCTCGCACCCGCACCGACGAGGCCATGCGCCAATTACCAACCCCTCCCGCGCCGGCTGCTCCACCACTGACCACCGAGCCGCCAACCGCCGTCGCTGTCCAGCCGACCGTCCCGATCAACGCCACGCAACCAGACGCCACTGCCACTGTCCTCACTAAATCAGCCACGCCTCCCGTACCGCCGCCAAACTTTACTCCGCTGCCACTGATGCCTATAGCACCATCTGAACAAACCGCTACCAAATCCGCCATACCTTCCGCACCGCCCGAACAAGCCGCTACACCCGCACCGCTTACCACTCCGGAGCCGCCAACCGCTGAACAAAAACCATAACCACTATAGTATTTTGGCGCAAACTTCGGTATAGTAGGGGTAGTTATGACAAAGATTTTACTAGTAGAAGACGACAAAAGCCTGCGCGAGATTTACGGCGTCAGGTTACTAGCTGAGGGCTACGACATCGTTTCGGCGGGCGACGGTGAAGAGGCTTTGGCTATGGCTATCAAAGAACGCCCGGCCTTGATCGTCAGCGACGTGATGATGCCCAAGATTTCTGGCTTTGACATGCTGGATATCTTGCGCTCGACCACTGAGACACGCGACGTGAAAGTCATCATGATGACCGCGCTGTCATCCGAAGACCAACGGCAACGTGGCGAAGCTCTCGGTGCTGATCGCTACCTCGTCAAGTCGCAAGTCGGCATCGAAGACGTGGTGCGCACCGTCCACGAAGTACTCGGCGACGCGCCAGAACCAGCTCCCGTCGCGCCAACTCCAGCCATGGAATCCGTAGTAGCTAACTCACCGACGGCGTCAGCCGCACCACAGCAGGATACTCCGGCGGTCACCTTGCCGTCACCGACAGAGATAGTTGTCACCCCGGCACCGACCGCACCGATAACTCCGACGGTCCACGATGATTCAGCCATCGCACCCGCTCAAGCTAATCCAGATAATTCAACCCCTCCAGCAACCGACCCAGCACCGTTCGTCCTACCGAGCACCGCGCCGACGCCGGCAGCTCCGTCCGCATCGACTGAGCAAACCACCGACCCGGCCGCCACCTTGCCACAGCCAACAGCACCGACCTCATCACCATCGCCGCAGCCGACCAGCCACGGTGGCGAACGAGTAATCCAGCCACTGAGCCAAGAACCACAGCCAGACATGTCCAAGATGATGGAGCAGGAGCTCAGCGACCAACTCGAGTCTATGCAGGCCTCGCCGCAGCCAGCGCCAGATTCAGACGACTTCACACTGCCAACGCCTGATGTCATGGCGGGGCCACACGGTGACCTGACACTGGATGCGCTTGAGCCGCTACCGACGCCAGCCGATGATCAGCCGCTTGATACTGGTACCGCGATCAATGCCGAGCTCGCCAACGCGGCATCATCACAACCACAAGGCGACGATACACCATTCGTCCTGCCCACCCCAGCACCGATGCCGACCGACCCAGCTCCAACGCCTGAGGCAGAGCAGACCTCAACTCCTGGAGGAGAGCCATCCCCCGTGACAGAGCCAGCACAGCCAACGACACCCCAGTCGCCGACCAACGCCTTTCCGCCGCAGCCACCGGTAGCCTCCTAGTATGACGACACCAACGCAAACATCCGATTCTACCGATTCATCCGCCCAGCGCCTCAACAAATTCGTGGCGCTGGCATTTGGCGTGTCGCGCCGTCAGGCTGACGAACTGATCGAGCAGGGCACGGTCACCGTGAACGACCAGCCCGCCAAGCTCGGCCAACGCATCACCACCACCGACATCGTTCGCCACGGCAATAAACGACTCACCGCCCAAGCCCACCAGCTCATCCTCCTCCATAAACCCATCGGCTACCTCTGTTCGCGCGCCTCTCAGGGCGGCGTACCGACCATTTACGAATTATTGCCAAAAAACCTTCATCACCTCAAGCCCGTCGGTCGCCTGGACAAAGATAGCTCAGGACTGATTCTCCTCACCAATGACGGGGACTTCGCCCACCAGATGACACACCCGTCGTTTTATAAAATGAAGCGCTATCTGGTCACGCTCGACCAACCGCTCCAGCCGCTCCACCGGCAAATGATCAATGACTTTGGCGTGCAGCTACCTGACGGGCCCAGCCGCTTGACACTCGAACGTCAGCACGACGGCGACGACCGCCGCTGGATTGTTCAGATGAGCGAAGGCCGCAACCGCCAAATCCGCCGCACCTTCGCTGCCCTCGGCTACACCGTCACTAAACTCCACCGGACAGACTTCGGTAACTACACCCTCGGTGGCATCAAGCACGGGGAATTTACCGAAAGGCCACTAACTAGCTAGACCTCCTCAGGCGCCAAAAAACGCATATTACACCACATTTTTGACAAAATCCATTGACATTTTATTCTATTAGTGATATATATATATATCAGCTTTTGCTCAAGGTTACGTCTAGGGCGGAAGTCGCCCTTTAGCTTTGAGCTTTTTCAAGAAAGGCGTAATCATGGTCGTCATCGCCCTCGTGGTATTCATGCTTAACCTAATAACTGCGATACACTATCTAACTCTAGCGATCAAGGTCAGCCTCATAGCTGACGCATGGATAATCGCCATCTTTGTTGGCGTGGCGACGCTGAACCTCGTCAGTGCCATAATTATGGCTATGGTCGCCAAGGAGGGATTTGAGAAGAGGAAGGGCTAAGCCCACCGGAAAATAGCCCGCCGTATGCGCTCAATCTGATTGAGACAATGTGATGTTGTCTCTCGGGTTGAATAAACCCGCATGCAGCTTGAGCTCATTCGGTGGGCTATTTTCATTGCCTTTCGCCAAAACCCCGTGCTATACTACCACCATGTGTATGCCCGCTGTTAATCCATTTTCACCCGGTGTTCCATATCACTGGAAGGAAAGCTACGTAGATTTCGATCACCCGTTCGCTCATCCACAGGATTTCGCGATGTTCATCGTCACGCCGGTTCGTGAGCGTGACATCTGCCTGCTTGATAAAACACAAGCCTATATCGCCGAGCCGCACGTCATCCCGCTGGGGCACGAGCCAAAGTTCGGGCTGAATTTGTATGCATTAGGCATTGAAGTCGTCATCTTGGCCGGGCTCATACTATTCACCATCCTCGCCCGGCGTCAGGCAAAACGCACCGAGAAATCCTCCACCAAACACGCCTGGCGCGGCAGCAGCTACCTGGCATTCGTTCTGGCGGCCCTCTTCGTCGGCTGCATCATCTATTACTCGCTATACCGCCTCGGCTTGCTTGGCTCCAGCATATAACGCCCATCCTCGCCAAATCCCCACGCCTCTGGTATAATAGGCGTAATTATGTCTAGTAAACTACCTACCGTCGCCATCATCGGCCAAGCTAACGTTGGCAAAAGTTCGCTGTTCAACCGCCTGACGCGCGCCCGCACCGCCATCGTTGCCCGCGAAGCCGGCACCACCCGCGACAACGTCGTCGGCAAAGTTTCGTATAAGCCGTATAAGCGCCGCGCTTCATCTCCTCATGAGAATGCGGCACTCGCGACACCTCCTGCGCTGGAGGCTGTGGAACGTTCGCGAGGAGCGGACGTTTCAGCCGAACGCTCGCGTAGTATCTCCAGTGGAGATGCAAGCGAAAAGAGTACTCCAGCGCAGGAGCGTGGCGCGAACACGCCCGCTAGCCTCTCCGACAAGTCGATAGCTCTGCGGACGGCATTGCCGGATGCATTCGACGTGGAGGAGACGGCTAGCGGGCGCGCTGCAACAGACACTCACGCCGAATTCTGGCTCATCGACACCGCAGGCCTCAAACCTGCCGAAGACGAATTCGAAGCCACCATCCAAGACCAAATCGCCGACGCTTCCGCCGCGGCCGACGTCATCCTCGTCATGGTCGATTCCACCGTCTATCCATCAGATGCTGACCGCCAACTCGCCAAAAAAGCCCTCAAAAGTGGCAAGCCCGTCCTCCTCGTTGCCAACAAAGCTGACCTCAAAGGCTCACTCCACATCGACGAATTCAAGCGCCTCGGTATCAAAACCATCATCAAAACCTCCGCCGAGCACAACATCGGCATCTCCGAGCTGCTCGACAACATCGCCGAACTTATCCCGCCAGCCACCGACACCGCGCCTGATGACATCATCCGCGTTGCCTTGATCGGCCGTCCAAACGTCGGTAAAAGCAACCTGTTCAACACCCTGGCAGGCAAACAGCAAGCCATCGTCGCCAACGTTGCCGGCACCACCCGCGACGTCAACCGCATCCAAGTCCGCTACCACGGCCAGACCATTGAGCTACTCGACACCGCCGGCATCCGCCGCCAAGGCAAGCAAGAAACCGGCATCGAAAAGTTTTCGGTCCTGCGCACCATGCAGGCCATCAACGAAGCCGACATCTGTTTTCTGCTGATGGACGTCAACGAATTGAATGTCGGGTTAGACCAACGCCTGGCTGGCATCATCGACGAAGCAGGCAAGGGATTAGTGCTGGTGGTCAGCAAGTGGGACTCCGTCGAAGGCAAAGACGCCTACACCCGCGACGAGCTAGCGCCGCAAATTAGTTATCATTTCAAATTCACGCCCTACGCACCACTGATCTTCACCTCATCAGTCACTGGGCAGAATGTCGCCAAATTGTTCGGCCTAGCCCTCGATATCCACACCCGCCGCCGCCAAGAGTGCAAAACCCGCGTCCTCAACGACCTCTTACAAAAAGCCGTCGCCGCTCATCCGCCAGCTGGCCTGAAAAACTCGCACCCAAAACTCCGCTACATCGTCCAGACCGACACAGCCCCGCCGTGGTTCGTCATCTACGGCAGTAACCTGAAATTCGTCCACTGGAGCTACAAACGCTACCTGGAGCGGACTTTACGCGAAGCTTTTAATTTCGCTGGCACGCCAATCAAACTCAGTTTCCGCGACGAAAAACAGCTGAAAGCCAACCGCGAACGCGTCGCCCGCGGCCTGGCGCCTGTCACTAAAGCCTACAAACAAGCCAAAAACGCCGAAAAAGACATATAATACCACATTTTTGACAAAATCCATTGACATTTTATTCTATTAGTGATATATATATATCAGCTTTTGTTGACGAGTTGAGTAAATCCTTGTCCGAAAGTGTATTTTGACAAGCAGAAGAATAACTAGGTACGAGGTGAGTTCTCGTAACACCATAAGAAGTGCTACGATATCTCATCTCGTACCAACCGGGTGCGAGAGAAGATAGTCGAGAGGAAAACAGTGTCTAACAACATCACCATTAATTTTGAAAAACTTCCAGCCTTCAAGGCAAGGCCGGGCATCGATTGGACGAGAAGGATGGGAGACGCACAAGACGACTGGCTCACGGCGGCCGTCGTGAAGTATGCGGATCGATGGGCCCGCCTCATGCAGGCGGTCATTGACCATACTGGAGCAAGTGTTGCCAAGGTGGCAACATGGGCAAGCCATCAGGCTGATGATGTGCATAATAGTATCAGCGGTGGTGGACTCTATGGAGCCGCAAGCGAGCTGTCAATCTACTGGATCTACGGTGAAGAACTCGCCGACTGGTACGAAAGAGGCGACTCCCCGTTGGTCTTCAAGGCTAGTAAGGAATTGGTAGACATGTTGCGTGATCCGTCTGAATGGGCTTTCACTGCAACTAGGCCATAGCGAATCACCAAACTGACAAGCCGCCGAATTTTTGGCGGTCTCTCTCCGCCTATATTATTCTCCTGCTTGTCAGTTCGCTCCATAGATGCGTGTCTATGCTGATGAGTCGGAAACGACGAAAGCGAACTTACTATAGAAAATACCGTAAATCTAGGCCGGCATTTAAGCGCGCGGGGACGGCCAATGCATGTCTATATCTCTCGATAATCCGCCTCGGTGGCGACTCGCATAATTTTTTGGACAGCCTCAACCGTAGGGGCAACTGTCTCAATCTTTGGTTCAAACTGATCTAACTCACGCAGGTTCACCCACCGATACTCAGAATACTCATCATTGAGCATAATTTCACCGCCAATAAACCGGGCATAATAATGTGGCAGCACCATGGCCTGTCCATTAGTTTTGACAAAATATTCATTAACACTGATACTCGTTACCACCGCAATTTTAGCGGCCGAGCCAATTTCCTCGTTTTTCTCCCGCCGAAGACCATTTACCAGGCCACCATCCGTCGACTCCAACTTGCCGCCAATAAACGAGAACACGCCATCATAATCAGCCTCCCCGCGGCGCCTAGCGAGCAGCACGGCAGAGCCGTCTTGACTGAATAGCACTATTTTTTGACAGTACTGAAACAAGGTTGTATCCATATATTGCCTTTCTCGCCTTACACTTCCTAGAGTTATCATACCATAGGTACGGGCAGATCTTACAGCCGCCTAGATAACGACTGGGATACGGGGGGGTAGCGTTCAACTGCGACAGGACAGGGTCACCCACCGAAAATAGCTCGCCGAACTGACCTCAAACTGGTTGAGATGCATCATTTGTATTTCCTGGGTTGAGACATATCCAGTTCTGGTTTGAGCTCGTTCGGTGGGCTATTTTCATTAATGTATTATACTGGATATATGGGTGACCCAACCGTGCAACAATTATGCCACCTCTTCAGCGAGCTTCGCGAGGAGAACAAGACACACCCTGCCGAACTTAACCGAAAAATTGATAACATTTACATCACCTTCGACTACCAGACCAGTATGTTCAACACTAACCAAACCGAGCGTCTGGAGCTTTCGAAACAAGTTGATCGTCATGGCGATTGGATTGAACGCGCCACACCGGAAATCGGTGTAACGTACACAACGAAGGGATAGGGGGTTCTATGCGCGTCAGCACCTTCAACGTTCTAGCGGATAAATATCTTCACTACGGAGATTCACTGCCGCCTGACCCTGAACTTCAGGCACCTGGCAGTCGAACTGAACTGCTGAAGATACTTATCAGCTCTCTCGGCGTCGATGTCCTTGCACTCCAAGAGGTTGATGATGTACTCGCCAAGTCAATCAATCGGGATGGAGCATGGCAAACCTTTTGGCGACAAAAGGACAATAACAAGCTAGATGGCTGCCTAACCTTGGTACACCCCGATATTGCTGTCGATTCATCTGAGATGCTTGCGTTTGGTGATAAGTCTGGTCATGTCGCGCAAATTATACAACTTGGTGGTATTGCCGTCGTTAATACTCACCTTAAATGGTCGCCGGCTGATGACCCGCAACACAAAGGCCTCGGACAGGTGCGCGAGCTTCTCGAGCATCTCGGTGAACAGCCCGCGATTATCCTGGCTGATTGCAATGATCAACCGGGCGGGCCAGTCCGACGGCATCTTGCGGAGGCAGGTTTTGGCGACCTAGTTGGGAAAATGCCGACTGCCTGGGTTAGCGGCGAGGTTGTTTCAATTGATACGATCGCTCTCAGGGGGGTCGCCGGGCGCCTGGTACCGACACTATATTCCCCAGCCAAGCCAAATCACCGGGTGCCGTCTGACCATATTCCAGTTATCGCTGATATAGAGTGGCCCTAGTGGCCCTAGTCGCCTAAGCGACGAAGTAACTCGCCAACCCACCCGTTTTGCGCTACAATATTTCTATGAAGCTCCACAACACCCTCACTCGCCGTAAAGACAAACTCCAGCCGCTCGACGGACAGGCGGTTCGTATGTATACCTGCGGACTGACGGTGTATTCGCAGCCGCACATTGGCAATTGGGTTGGTTACATCTATTGGGATGTGTTGGTGCGGCTATTGCGCTGGCAAGATATATCAGTGATTCGTACGCAAAATATCACTGACGTTGGGCATCTAACCAGCGATGACGACAATGGCGAGGACAAGATGGAGAAGGGGGCACGCCGCGAGGGTAAAACTGCTTGGGATGTAGCCGAACAGTACATTGCCATCGCCGAGCACGAGGCCTACGAGGTGTTGAAACTAGTACGACCCGACCATCTGGTGCGGGCAACAGATTATATTCAGCAGCAGATTGACTTTGCTCGCGGGCTAGATGAGAAGGGATTGTTATACAAAATCGACGGCGACGGCATGTATTTTGATACGTCGCGGCTAGCAGATTACGGCAAATTAGCGCGACTAGACGTAGCCGGACTGGAGGCTGGCGCGCGGGTCAGCGTCGAGGGCAAGCGCAACATCACCGACTTCGCCGTCTGGAAATTTTCACCGACCAACACCAAGCGTGACATGGAGTGGGACAGCCCGTGGGGCGTTGGCTTTCCGGGTTGGCACCTAGAATGTTCGACGATTGCTCGAGAGACGCTGGGTGATACAATTGACATTCACACCGGCGGCATCGACCACATTCCGGTACATCACACCAACGAGATTGCCCAGAGCGAGAGTTTGACCGGACAGCAATTCTCTCAAATATGGCTACACAACAATCACATCAAGGTCGATGGCCGCAAGATGAGTAAGTCCTTGGGCAACATCATCACCCTCACTGACATCACCGCCCGCGGTTTCAACCCGATGGCTTTCAAGCTGGCGATTCTCAGCAAACATTACCAAACCGAGGGCAATTTCACCTGGGAAATTTTGGAAGCGGCCCAGGCGCGGCTGGACCATTGGCGCGGCTATGCGGCGCTGCGGCACCAGACGCACGACACGCTGGATGATGACGATGACAAAGACGAGCAGGAGGGCACCGTGTCGCTGCTGGCGGCTCGGCAGGCACTCGTCGAAAAACTGAATGATAATTTGGATACGCCAGGGGCGTTGGCGCTGATTGACGAGGCGTTTTCACGACTGGATCATGCGCCGCTGGAGAAGATTCACCGCGGCGGCTTATTGCAGCTACTTGAGGTGGTCGACGAGGTGCTGGGCCTAGAGCTAATGGACAGCACGCCAGACATTGACGATGAGGCCAAGCGACTCATCCTCGAGCGCCAGCAAGCTCGCCGCGCCAAAAACTGGCAGACCGCCGACGACATTCGCGCTCAACTCGACGAAAAGGGCATCGCCCTACGCGACACCCCATCTGGTCAAGTTTGGTCGTACCGATAATCTCTCGGCCGTTACTCAGCTGGCTTCGTCTCAGCAGCTTTTTTGAGCGCCTTTTTTAGCGGCGAGCGGCGAGGCGGCGCCTGCGGCTCGCGATTATGCGCCAGATAATCGTCCATCAGCACCTTGAGCGATCCAGCGATCGGAATAGCCACCACGCCACCGACCAAGCCGCCAACGTACAGCCCGACCGTCACCGCCACCAAAATCGCCAGTGCCGACAGCTCGACTTTCTTGCCCTGAATGACTGGCGCGATAAAATTATTCTCAATCTGCTGGTAGATCACGAAATAGATGAGATAGATGACGCCCGCCGACACGCTATTGAGCATCAGCATCAGTCCCACCACCACACCGGCGATCGTTGCCCCAAACATCGGGATCAGGCTGAGTAGGAACACCAGCAGAATCGTCGGCATCGCCAAGTTGGCTGCGATCTCCGGAATGAACCAGCTCATGCCAAACACAAACGCTCCGGCGCACAGCGAACCGATTCCTGACACCGTCAGCTGCCCAACAATGTAGCCAGTCACCACGTTATAAATCTTGCCAACCAGCATCTTGTGATGATCGCGCCGCTGCTCATCCCGATACAGCCGCCACAGCCGCTCCATCCATTCCTGACCCTCCAGCAGCATCAAGAATGTCAGCACCAGCACCAGAAAGGCCGATGCCAAAAATGACGCCAGCGAGCCGATGCTGCCGATGATATTCGCGCCAAAACTCGCCGCCCAACTGGATGCCTGTCCGCGAATATTATTCATCAGCGAATCAATCTGCGGCTGCAAGCCATTTTGCTCGACAAAGCTCTTCAGCCCGTGCCACTGCTCATTAACACCATTGACCAGCCCCGGCAGCGTCTCGGCAAACTTGGCCGATTGTTGCACCAGCGGCGGCACCACAAACCAAATTACACTAGTCAAGATAATGATCAGCAGCGCAAAGGCCAGCGCCGTCCCGCCCAGCCGACTTTTGCCGGGCAGCCACGATGCCAACTTACGCACCGGCGCGTTCAGCGCCAGCGCCAGAAACAACGCCGTCCCGAGCACCATCAGCGCATCCCGCGCCGAATAAATCATCAACCCCGCCAGCCCAAAGCCAATCACCACCAGCCAAAACCGCACAAATGTTTTGGTGTCTATTTCAATGCGTACTTTCATAGTCTAAACTTTATCAGCTTTTCGCTTCATCCGCAACGCCGACAGAGATAACTTGCTGTCATAGGACATCGCACCGTAGCGGAAAATCCGCACCGCCAGCATCATAATCAACGCCGCAGACACCACCAAGACCGCTACGCCGATCAAGGCCTCAATGAGCGACAAATTGCCAACCGTATTCCTAATCATCAGCGGAATCGGCGCCGTAAGCGGGAAGTACGACATGACCATTGAGAACGTTGACTCTGGGTATGAGACAAATACTGACGCGGCATACAGCGGCCCAAATAGCAGTATCATCACCAGGCCAACCCACGAACCTGCCTCCTTGGCAGTCGGCATCATTGCCCCCATAGCCACCAACAAACCGGTCAGCATGGTAAAGCTCGCGCCGAATAACGCGACAGCAATAGCAATCCTGGTCGGATCAAATACAATTTGCGACAGGTCAAAGCTAGCCAAATGTAGCTGCGAACCAAATCCGAAGTAGGCAGCTAACACCGGCACAACGATAACCATTCCCTGAATCAGCGATAGAGCGATCAACGCCCAGATCTTACCAACGATCAGTGTCTTGGCTTGCACTGTTGTTAGCAACATCTCCACAGTGCGGTTTTCTTTCTCCTCGACAGTACTGGTCAGCATCTGATTACTAAAGAAGGCAACGAGCATATAAAATAGCACCAGGAAGAACCCTGGCACGACCATCTCGTTCACACCGCCGCTTTCTTTACCGTCTTTATAGGTCTTGAGTGACGAATTAACCTTCTGCTTGATCACCGCCGCTTCCGATCCTGTAACCTTGCCAACGACCGACTGACTCAATAATGTACGGACAACTGCCTCGTACTTATTATTCTCGAAAACTCCTGTATCTTGGCCGTATATCCTGATCGTGTCCTTCTCAAGATTCTTCGGTATATAGAAATAAGCATCCGTCTGACGGCGTTTGACTTTTTCAACACCTTCAGCTTCGGAGTCAACTGACTGGACTTTCATCACCGCCGCGACTTCCGGCTTGATTAGCTTTGAATGATCTGTCATAGTAATGCTGAATTTTTGCTCTTGAAGCTTATCGGCCGCCTCTTTGGTCGCCTGATTTGACCAAATAACAATACCGAAAACCAGCCCGATCATGACCGGAAAACCTAGCGCTATCAGCCAAAAAGTTGGCTTCTTCAAGGTACGCAGCACCTCAAATTTAAACACCATTCCGAAATTATGCATCTTACTCATGACGTACCTCCTGCTTCTCACCGCCATAAACCTTCACAAAAATATCATCCATTGACGCGCCGCCGAACTGCTTTTTCACCCCTGCTAGCGTACCGTACGCCGCTGATCGACCATCTTTTAGTAGAATCAGCCGGTCGCATAGTCGTTCGACCTCTTCCATCTGATGGGTCACAAATACCACCGTTGCGCCGGCCTTGCGCCGCTCCTCAATAATGTTCATCAACAGGCGACGGTTCACTGGGTCAAAACCCTTGGTTGGCTCGTCCAAAATGAGTAATTCTGGGTCACCCATGATGGTCACACCGAGCTGAATTTTTTGCTGCTGACCGCCTGATAATTTGTCCAGCCGAGTCTTTGCCTTGTCGCTTAAACCAACTCGCTCCAGATAATTCATGGAGAAATTGCGAGCTTCTTCTTTGCTGAGCCCCTTCAGCCGGCCAAAATAAATCATAGTGTCGATGACTTTTTCTTTTTTGTACAGGCCACGCTCCTCCGGGAGATAGCCTAGCTTGACGCTATCCTCAACCGTATACGGTTTGCCGTCAACTAGCAGCTCGCCACCCGCCGGCTCATATAGTCCCAGTAGTGCCCTGAGTGTCGTTGTTTTTCCCGAGCCGTTGCTGCCTAAGAATCCAAACACCTCACCGCGTCGCACCTCAAAACTGAGGTCCTGGATGACCATTTTGTCGCCAAACGCCATCCGAAAATGACGAATCTCGACAATCGGCTGCTGCTGTTTCACTGTGTCTCGTCCCATACGTCTCCCTTCTTTCTGCTTATTATACACTATGTGGGTGGAGCAGGGGGCATAAGGCACTATATCTTATTTTCGCTCTACTCCCTCGGCGCTCCGAGCTATCGCCGCTACAACTTCACGCTCTACTCCGTAATGCATAGCTATACCAACCGCGCAGCGCATGACGTCCTGAATCTCTTTGATGAGATTATCATACTGCGGCTGGCCGTGTTTGCGGCGCTTGACGCCCATACCTTCAAGGTGGTTAACAGCACTAGCGAGCTCGCCACTCTCCTCGCACAACCGCGATACGTGCTGGAATATGTCAGCACCATGAGGGAACTTCGCATCAAGAGCCTGACAAATGATTAGTAGATTGGTAAATGTTTTATCGTCCAGATGCATTGATTATAATTATAAGCCTATATACTGTGTTGAGCAACTCCAGGTATGAGATGCTCACTATACACACCAGCAAAATATTTTATATAATATACTTATGCGCCTCCTCATCATCGAAGACGAACGAAAGATCGCCCGGATTATCGCCGAGGCCTTGCGGCGTGAGCATCACGCCGTGGACGTGACGCATGACGGAGACGAGGGGCTGAATATGGCGATGAGCGAGCCGTACGATCTGCTGGTCGTTGATCGGATGCTACCGGGGCTGAGTGGTACGGACATCGTGCAGAATCTGCGCGGGCAGGGCAAAGATATGCCGATTCTGCTGTTGACAGCGCTAGGGACGACCGAAGATAAGACGTTCGGCCTGGACAGCGGCGCTGATGATTATCTCGTCAAACCATTTGCCATCGCCGAACTCACCGCCCGCGTGCGAGCGCTCCTCAGGCGCCCACCAATTCAGCAACCGGACACGCTCCAGATCGCCGACCTCGTGATCAACCAGACAACGCAATCTGTCACTCGTGCTGATACCTCAATTGACCTGACCAGCAAGGAGTACGCGCTCCTCGAATACCTGGCGCGCCACCCCGGCCAGACGCTTAGCAAAGACACATTGATCGCCCACGTGTGGGATTTTGATGCCGACATTTTGCCCAACAACGTCGAGGCCTACATCAAGCAGCTGCGCAAGAAAATCGACAGGCCGTTTCGCCGGCCGCTGATTCACACCGTGCGCGGCTTTGGGTATAAATTGGAGGCTGGTGAGTGAAATTATTTTTCTCAGCAACGCTCAAGCTCGCCGGCTGGTACTTACTCATTCTGATGACCGTCAGCTTGCTATTTAGCGGCATCATTTTTCAAGTTGCCAGCTTCGAGCTCGACGTCCAGCTGAATAACTGGAGTAAGCATCACAAAACCGACGGCCACACCGAAACCACCATCATCCGCGACCATCCATCAATTTCAACCACCAATTTGCTGATCAGCCTCGGCTATCTCAACCTCATCGTACTGCTCGGCGGCGGTGTATGTGCCTATATATTGGCCCGGCGGACGCTTGAGCCGATTGAGGCAGCACATGACGCTCAGTCTCGCTTTACCGCCAACGCTAGTCATCAGCTGCGTACACCGCTGGCTGTCATCAAGGCCGAGGCCGAGCTGGCATTGTCCGACCAGCGCGCCAGCAAGGCATCGCTTCGCCAGACACTCCAGAGTACGCTCGAAGAGACCGACCGCCTGACGCAGCTGACCGAGACGCTGCTCAAACTATCGTCTGCCAATCGACAATTAGAAACCACGACTGAGACATTCGACATCACCGACCTCACCAAAAAGCTGATCACTGAACGCAAGGCCGATGCGCGCACCACGCTAATCACCGACGAGGCCATCACCCTGACCAGCCATCGCCTCATCGTCCGCGAACTGATCGCTATCATCCTCGACAACGCTCTGCGCCACAGCCCGCGTAAGTCCCGTGTCCAGGTTGACATCAAGGCTGCCCATCACCGCATCACCGTCTGCCTGACGAACGATGGCCAAATCGCGGCGCGCGACTTGCCGCATATTTTTGAGCGATTTTTCTCTGGCGATCAGCGAACCGGCGGCTACGGCCTCGGTCTCAGTCTCGCCAAGCAACTAGCCGGCGCCCTCGGCGGCCAACTCACCGCCGCCAGCCGCAAAGGCACGACAACGTTCACGATTTCGCTGCCAAAAACCCTGTAATTTACCTCTGGTGGTATGGCTTTTCTTATGCTTTTTTGTAATTTTCAGCTAATTTTCAGAATACCATGGTGTAATAGATCGCAGGTGAGGTGAGCTTCACCGGAAAGGGTAAGAATGAATACGACAACATATCTCAGTAAAAAAGGCTTCAAAGAATTACACAAGCAGATCAACGAACTCGAAATCCGCGAAAAAGCACTCTCAGCTGAACTGCGTGACATCGGCCGCGCCAAGTCTCGCGACGACAAACTCCGCCGCAGTGACATTATTATGAATCTCGAAAACGTCCATGGTAAACTCGCCGAGAAACGCACTGCACTCAAGACCGCCAAGCCGCTGCCGCGCAAGCGTGATCGGCTACGCATCGCCATTGGCTCGGTGGTTGATCTTATCGATCAGCAAGGTCAGCTCTTTCGCTACACCCTCGTTGACAGCCTCGAGGCTGATCCGTCTGACGGCCGCATCTCGGTCGATAGCCCCCTCGGACAAAGCCTCCTCAACCGCCACGCCACCGAAACCATCTCTCTCGGTCTCGGTCGCACCACCCGGCGCCTGCAAGTGGTCGGCGTCCGCTAATACGACCCAAGCGTCCCAATTTGACGCTGACCACGCGCCCCCTGCCGCCCGTTTACCACGGGCGGCACTTTCGGTATACTACTTATATGACATCAACGATTCTTATTGTTGAAGACGAGCCCACCCTCCGGACTGGCACCGAGCAATTCCTCCGCCAGCAGGGTTTTACAGTACTAACGGCAACCAGCGGCGAGGAGGCTCTGGAGAAATATACCAAAGCAGATGTCATCATCCTCGATATCATGCTGCCAAAGATGAGTGGCATTGAAGTGCTGCGGCATATTCGCCAGACTAGCGACGTACCGGTGCTGATGCTGACGGCGCTGCATGACGAGCCGACGCAAATTGCCAGTTTTGACGAACTGGCGGATGATTATATGAGCAAGCCGTTTTCGCTGGTAATTTTGGAGAAGCGAATTAGGGCGCTACTTCGCCGCCAGCAGTCTGTCAAAAAAACCTTGTGGCAGCGCAGCCTGGCTTCGGTGGATTTTATGGCTTATCAGGGATTTTATGATGGTAGTGATGCGCACCTCAAGCCCAAGGAGGTCCAACTGCTCAAGCTGTTGGTCGATAATCCAAATATGGTCTGGAGCCGGCAGGCTATCATTGATAAGTTATGGCGCGACGATGAGGTGCCGTTTGACCGGGTGATTGACGTCTACATCAAAAACCTGCGCAAGAAATTGCACCTGGACTGCATTATCACAGTGAAGGGAGTGGGCTACCGCTATGAAGAATCTTAAATTATTTCCCAAAACATTTTTGGTGTCAATTGGCTTATTTGCGGCGTTGATCATCCTGGTGCACGCGCTGGTCTACACCTTAATGCCACAATTTTATCTGCAGCAAAAAGAGCGCGAGGCGGCGGACAATCTCACGGCGCTCGTGGCTGAACTGCGCGGTAAATCGACTGAGGAAATGCGCCGCCTCAGCCAGGAATTTGCGAGTATGAAAAACGTCAACATCACGCTAACGATTGACGGGCGTGATCAGTATTTTCAAGGCTTTCAATCCGTCAATATCGTGACAGACAGCGGTAAACCAGTCGATACCAGCGTGGTGAAAATCGCTGATGGACAAACGGTCGATCCGCGCTCGGTGATTTTGCGGCAGGGCAGTGTGACGGATAAACAGGGGCGAGCGATTACAGTCAAGCTGCTGGCCGACGTTGCACCCGTTACTCAGGCTAAGCTCGCTACCTTGCACGTATTACCATATACCATGCTGGGCTCGCTGCTCGTGGCGCTGCTATTTTCTTACATTTATAGCCGTTTTGTGACGCGGCCGATTCGCCAGATGGCAGCGGTGACCACGACCATGCAGCGACTGGAAAAGGACGCACATTACCCGGTAAATAGCAGTGATGAGATTGGCGTACTGGGGCGAAATATTAATGAGCTCTATCAAAATCTGTGGCAAACGATTCGCTCGCTGGAGCATGAAAATAAGCGGATCACGCAGCTGGAGAAGGAAAAAATCGCCTTCCTCCGAGCGGCCTCGCACGAGCTAAAAACACCGCTAGCAGCCCTCCGGATTATGCTCGAAAACATGCAACTCAACATTGGCGAATATAAAAATCGCGATCGGTACCTGGCAGAATCGGTGGCGCAGGTTGACCGCTTGGCGGCAATGGTAAATGATGTGTTGCGCTCTGGAAGCGTGGCCGAGCAAGCTCTGCGCCAGGAAAAACGGCTGAGGATTGATAAGCTACTTACTGAAGTGGTTGATGATTATGTGTTGCTGGCGAAAACGCGCGGCATGACTTTCACGGTTGATGCGCGTCCAACAACCATTCGTGCCAACCGCGACATGATGCGCCACGTCATCTCGAACCTGGTGTCAAACGCGGTGCGCCACGGCGACGCCAGCAGTGTCATAAAAATTACTTGTGACCAGTGCGAACTAGCCATCGAAAACGCCTGCAAGCCGCTCACCAAGCGGCAACTCCAGCACGTCTTTGATCCGTTTTATCGAAGCAACAGCGACAAGAAGCAGCACGGCGACAGTAGCGGCATCGGCCTCTACACCGTGAAAATGTTGCTCGACGCTAAGGGTCTAGACCATGAGTTCGTGCCGCACGGGCGGGGCATGCGGTTTGTGGTGAAGTTTGAGTAGGAGAATGTAATGGACAGAGAGCTAGAGAAAATGAGTTTGGAAGAATTGTGGCAATTATTCCCCATATTTCTTGTAGAACACAATAGAGAATGGGCACGCTGGTATGATGAGGAAGTAAAAGCCATCTCTTCATTGGTGCCAGAAAAATACATAACACAACTATCTCACATTGGTAGCACGGCCATCCCAAATATACAGGCAAAGAATATAGTAGATATATTGCTTGAAGTCCCGTCGGAAGAAGAATTAGAGCCTGTAAAAAATATTCTTGTTGAAAATAATTGGTTGTGCATGAGTGAGAAAGCAAAACGAATCTCATTGAATAAGGGATATACCAAACAGGGCTTTGCGGATAAGGTATTTCATCTCCACATTAGGGTTATGGGGGATAATGATGAGATCTACTTTAGGGATTATCTAATTGAGAATGGAGACATTGCCAAACAGTACGAGAAATTGAAACTACAACTTTGGAAGGAATTTGAGCATGACAGAGATGGATATACTGATGCAAAAAGCGATTTTATCAGAAAGTATACTAAAATAGCTAGAGAAAAATACGGGTCCAAGAATAGGTCTTCCTAAATTGTGCATATTAAAGTCGTCAAACAGACTCCCAGCCCCTGCTTTACATAAAGCTTCCGCCGCCAAGCATATCATACTGAAGCACTAGCTGTCTGTACTAAAATTAAACCATGGATGATTCATTTTAGTAGCAATAAAATTGTTGATCGGCTTTTTCGTGCTGACGATAATCATCAACGTTTCTGGAAAGGGTAATTTGTCGCCGTCGTCTGCCAGCGATCAGGTACAGAACTATGTGCTGGGTGGCATCATTGGAGGCGTGATTTATAACAATGACATTCAGATTTTGGATTACATCGGTATTTTGTGTATATGGTGCGCGCTGGTGCTGACATTGAAATGGATAAAGCAGTATAACGTGAAAGCAAAGCAGCTGATCGACGGCAGGGCGTTGATAATCATTGATAATGGAAAAATCAACATTGAAAATTGCAAGAAAGTTGGCTTGAGCGCTCATGATGTATCCTTCAAACTGCGGACTCATCATATCTACTCAACGAGAAAAGTGAAAAGAGCCGTGGTGGAGCAAGACGGCGAATTGATCATCACTCACGAAGGGGAAGAGAATCCGAAATTCCCATTGATAACCGACGGGCAACTGCAAACTGATATTTTGCATGTAATTGGCAAGGATGAGAAATGGCTGCTCAAAGAGATGAAAAAACAGGGGTTGAAGTCTTATAGCGATGTATTTTTGGGAGAGTATGTGGATGGGAAGCTGAATTTGACGGCTTATTGATAATAATATTTACGCTATCAATTGCTGAGTGGGAGTATGCCACGGCATAGTAGACACAATCACCATCCCGCCTATTCGTGCTACAATTAAATCATGAAGATTGTTGATGACTCGACCCAACAGTGCGCCAGCAAATTATCGATATCATCGCCGGAGTCGTCCGTGAGTGAACATGTCTTTGATCGGCAAAAGTGGCAGAGCTTAACGATTTTCGAGCAAATGGGCAACATCGGCTCAGAGGTCGGGCGAGCGTTTGCCGCCCGGCGTCGCGGCGATACGGCTGCAATGACTGGCGCCTGGCAGCGCGGCTTGGACCTATTAGACGCCACCGCCGAGCAGCTTGCCCGCCAAAAATCACCAAAACTTCGCGAAGTCCTGCGCGCTCGCGAACTATTCGCCGGCATGGAGGATGAATCGTTGGAGGATTACTTTATGTGGTTTGCGGTGGCGGCGCGGAGAGGGAAGTAAAACAGTAATTAGCACTACTGATCTATTATTCTATCGACCCCCTATGATTTAGATGAACTATGTAAATCTTCTTCTATCCTCTTGCGTAAACCATTGTAAATAGTTGGTTCTTTACCAGCTTCAAGCTCATCAATTAGATCATAAATATAATCATCTATGATAACAAAGTCCGCCCGAGGATCATAAATAGGTTTACCAATAAACTCATGAACTATGCCATAAATACTAGTCAATTGCTTAATATCTCTTTTTTCTATGGCGCTATCTATTAGGAACAATAATTCCTCGGCAACTGATATCTCAATTGGATCATTCATTAATTTTAACCCTCTTTGAAAGTGAGCAGTTTATAGACTTGCTCAGGTCTATCGTGTCACTCCTCTCTCTCAGGACCGGCAGCAGGATCCCTCCCTCCTGTTGATTATCACCGTGTTACGCGATGGTACTTTATAGAACAGGTAACAATCATATGCACACCTGCACCAGCTATCATCAATCACATCATCAGGGATTGAGATAGTATGCTCGCCATTAGGCAGCTTCCTCAGGATGCAATCAGGACCACATTTGACTTCGCATCTCTCTGAGTAACTCATGGGAGACCTTTCTCGAGTAGAAGGAACAGCGCAGGATTATTCCAAGACGCTGATATATATATCAATAATAGGAGCCTAAGTCAAGCAATCTTACAAAAATCGCAACAAACCATGGTAATTTCCTGCTCACTCACACTAGAATAAAGCTACAACCAATACCTAACTCCCAATAAATCAAGATAGTATTCGCCGCACAACTTTATCATCAGCTTGTAACCTAAGTTAAGTAACTTTATAATAAAACGTATGAAAATCGTCGCCAAAAAATCTTATCCCGATTTATTCGAAAAAGTCCTAGCGGGCGAGAAAACATTTGATATGAGAGTGTCCGATTTTGATATCCAACCCGGCGACATTCTGGAGCAGATTGAGATAAATTATGACGGAACACCAACTGGCCGCAAAGTCCGTCACATAGTCGGCGAAGTTTTACGCACGAAAGAAATCGATTTTTGGAAACAAGAAGACATTGATCAATACGGCTATCAGGTGATGTCGCTTGCCGAGCGGGTTGATTGACATAATTTTAGAAAGTTACTGCAATAAGAAGCAAAGATGACCAAACCCATCATCTGCAAAGACGTCTTCGGCAATCAATACACCGTTCCCGTTGACGAACTAAATATTCGCGTCGGCGTGTACGCAGTTATTATTGAGGATAATAAGATTCTTTTGACTCGGCAATGGGACGGATATAGTTTGATTGGCGGTGGTGTCGAGAAAGGCGAAACGATCGAGGAATCAATTGTCCGTGAAGTCAAGGAAGAGACTGGACTGACCATCATGCCGGATAAAATCATTCACCAGGCAACTACTTTCTTCAAGCGCAACGCTGAGGCGCAAGCTAACCAGTCAATCCAGCTGTACTTCACCCATAGCCAGCTGCACGGGCAAATCAATAACGACAACATAACTGACAGCGAAAAAACTTACACCAACGGCACGCCGGAGTGGGTTGATCTGGATAAAATTGACGACATAAACTTCCGGCATAGCGTGAGTTTGAGGACGATTCTACGGGCGTATCGCGAGGGTAAATGAATAGTAGTGTTTTGCGATAAATTCATTACCGCCGCGCTGGATTAGGGTATTAATCAAGCTACTATGATTTGAGTCGTTTGTTGGGAGATGATATCAATATCAAAACTCATCATAAAAGTCTACGCTACATAGTTTAAAATTATTATCAGTAAGAGTATTTTTATCCGTATTGGACACCCATTTTGGAATTATAGATTCATTTTCTCGCGAAATAAACTTAAATTCTGCGATTTCCGCCACGCCATGTGATGTTTTAGCTAAATCTATGTCTATGAAATCTGCGTAGTTAGTGATTAAAAACAAGAAAGCAACTACATTCGTATCATTTTTACTATCAAAAAACTGATTAATACAAACCAATCTGCCAACCTGCGCTTCAATTCCGCACTCTTCAAATATCTCTCTTTTTAATGCCGAAATAAGAGATTCTTTATCTTCAACTTTTCCGCCTGGTAAATACCAATTATTATCTTGTAATTTCTTCAATTTCTGAACAAACACACTATCAGTTTGCGGATTATAAATTATACCTCGCACAGTAAGTCTAGTTGTCATACATTTATGATACACGATTTATAAATTTATTGCATGGTGGTATGATAGTAGTATTCAATTTTAATTAAGAAAGGTACGGTACATTCCATAATGGCCAATAATAAAGAAATAGAAAGTATTATAGAGAAGCTTTTGAAAGAGTTGGTAGAAGACTGCAATAGGGCGGGGCTTAAAGAAACCCCAATGCGCGTAGCTAAATCTTGGAGTAGATTACTTGAAGGATATGAGCGTAAATTTGAAGACGAGGCAAAAACCTTTGACAATACACACAACTATTCCGATATAGTTTTATCGGGTAAAATAAACTTCACCTCTGTTTGTGAGCATCATTTACTACCATTTTGGGGCGAAGCTTATATTGCATATATACCTAAAGATCGTATTATAGGTTTAAGCAAATTAGCGCGAGCGGTTGATATTTATTCTCGTAGATTACAGGATCAAGAACGCATTACACAGCAAGTCGCTCAAGCCATTAACGGCTACCTTAAACCTCGCGGAGTTGCAGTTCTTTTGAAAGCTCAGCATTTTTGTAATATAGCTCGCGGGGTTGAAAAAATCCAATCAAATATGGTGACATCTGCCTTTAGTGGTGAGTTTACTAATGATAATACGAGGAAACGATTTTACGAAATGGTTGCATTTGCAAATGACTAATGAGAGATTTAGACAGAGCCTAGGCTTAAAGCAGTACGTAGAGGCAATAGCTGAGAGCATTTGGGTCGGCAAGTCTATAGATACCTATAGACTACAATCAATAGACAACCCTTGGGCTCTTTATGAAATAGCAAATAAAACACGATTCACTAATAAAGAAAGAATTTTAAATGCACTAAGCAGTAGCAATAGGTGCTTAACATGCACTAAGTGTTGTGAGCATCTTATACAAGACGAAAGTCGAATGCCCTATGATATATTTGCAAGCGATGAATGCTGCCTATTAAAATGGAAGCAGGAAATGCGAAGCAATCATAATTTTTATCAGCTTCCACGCCATCAGCTAGACGTGACGATTTCCATTCTTAAACCAAAAAGAGATGTTTATACTGAGCAACTTTTGATAGATAAAACCGGCGAAGAGGCTATTATTTCTTCAAGGGAAATATTTCTAGATAAAGAAGACATAGCCTATATTTACACGACAGCTTACGGCAAAGAGTTTATTGGACGTTTGGTTGACTATATGACATCAGATCCAGTTAAATTATTAATGATAAACAGTGTAAATATAGGTGAATATCAAAACGAACTAAAGAAAGACGTGCGAAACTCCCTATCTACTACCAACACCTTAAGAAATAATATTCATTTTCCAGATTCTTTTTATGAGACTATGTCGCAACTAAGTTATTTTTTTCCGGAGGAATCTAGAAACTATGGCAGAATATGAAACTTTTACTGGTCTATATTGGCATAGCAATAAGCCAACTATTACAAGTTTTGATACAGATGGCAGTGAAATCAAGCGTTCTCTTATAGATAAATATTTTTCAATAGAAACTACTGGTAATAAATTTTGTATAGGTTACTTTGACCCAGAAACAGGGTCGAGAGCGCGCTGTCCAAATACGGCAATCATATTACAACACGAAAGTCAAATTTCACAATGCGCTGTCTGTACACAGAAAAACAGAGGAACGTTTATAGCGAAAACTGGCAGAGTAACTACAGAACGCGATCGTAACTTGCTTAAATATAAGCATGTAGTCTACCTTGCTTCTTTCGGCGATCAATCTGATATCAAAGTTGGAGTAGCAAGACAGTCAAGATACTCAGATAGAATACATGAACAGGGTGCTGCTGCGGCCGTAGTTATAGCATATGCCCCAGAGGGGGTTGCAGCTCGCGGTATTGAAAGGATAGTGTCGGAACGCTTAAGTATAAGACAATCTATACGTTATCAAGAAAAGTTGAGAAACATTTTAGATAATGATAATAAAGAGGCTGTATATAATCAACTGAGGTTATATCAAAAAAGAATAGCACAGGCGCTTCCTAGCCAAAATATTGTATATGATGACTTTATATTCACAAGCCCCGACTACAGAATACAGAAGTCTGCTATTGATAAAGTTATTCATTTTATCGACAAGCTTGATTATATTTCCTATATTAGCGGTTGGACCATAGGTGTACTTGGTAAAATTGCGCTTTTTTACACCAGCGGTGCGTGTTATGCAATTAATACAAAAATACTGGAGGGCAGAGAAATGAGAATTCAAACCCGCACCGACGCAACAGCAGAGAAAGTGTTTGGTATACACACTAAGAAAGTAGCCATAAACCGACAACAAGGATTATTTTGATGATGTACATTTCATTAGAAGGCATACCCGGAGGAGGCAAAACAAGTCTATTGAATGAACTGGACGCAGTTCTTGGAGACAAGGCATATTGCCTAGCAGAACACATTCTAAGAGAAGAAGATCTAAATCGCTATATTAAAGATGTTCCTGACAGCGAAGATGCATATAGACTAAATTGGTTAATCAAGAGTTCTATCGTAGATCTTTTTAGCTACAAAGACTACGTTATCTCAGACAGGTGTTTTATTACCGCTTTAGCTTATGCTTATTCATCCGACAAATATAAATATAACAAGCCTAGAATATTGTTTCCCAATACAGTTCAGTGGTGCAGACATGAAATAAGAGCTGGCAGATTACGAAAGCCAGACGATGTTTATATTCTAGACGTTAACCCTTATCAATCCAATCTGCGAAAGCATAGAGAAGAATCAGTTGATATGTTATGGTCAATCATATCCTGTATAGAATTTGCCAATGAATTCTATACCGAGATTCTTCCTTTGTATGATGAATTTTATAAAAATATTACGGTTATTAAAACTGATAATAGACCAAAGGGTGAGGTAGCAAAAGATGTTAGCAAGAGGATACTATCATAAGATATTCTTACTGATTCATGATGGCTTCTACTGTGCTCATACTGGAGCGGGTGTACATAACTTTCGTGTAATTAAATTACTAAGAAATTTATTTCCATTCTCAGATATTGAGATTTGTCCAATCTATACATCAAAGTTAAACAATGATTATCAGCCGCATTGGCACAGCAAAGTCCTCGATATTATTAATAAAGATAATCTGAAATTTTATCCTATAGATAATAATTCTAACGGCATGAATAGATATGGTGGGCTTAGAGAGTGGTGTATAGAATCTCAAAATGCAGCCCATCATATCCTAAATTATGTGAAAAATGATAAAAATATATTATGCATTAGCATAGACACTCCATTCATCCAGACCATTCCTATTTTAGCAAATGCAAACAACGTGCACCACTTACATATACCTAAAAGTTCGGGCATTATTCATTCGCCAGAAAACCAAAGTAGAATCTTATTAGAGAGAAAAATCTATAATCATATTCCTGATAATACTCGAATAGGAGAAATTGGTAGATACATGAAAAAGCACTTAATCACTGAGTATGGTCTAGATAAAGATAAGATAGTACCAGCACATAATGGATGTATAGCCGAAGACTGTAGTTCGCTGGAAAAATCTCTGACAAAATATCTTGAAAAGAAATGGCATTTAGATACCGATGATAGGAAAGTCATTTGTGCATATGGTCGTTCAATAAAATATAAGGGATTCCATACCCTTGTTAACGCTATGTCAGCTCTCCCAAATAATCATTATAGATTGCTACTGAATGCAAATACAGACTCAATTGAGTCAGAAAAATACAAAGCCAGTCTCATAGAATTAGCAAAAAGAAAAAATGTTAGCCTTGAAATTCATACAAAGTTTGATCCATATTTCCCAAAATTTATTAGAAGACACAATAAAACTATTGCAATAGTAGTACCGTCTTTAAGTGAGCCTTTTGGCTTAATTCCAAGCGAAACCTTTTTTGATCCAAAAGCTAAAGCTATAATTATATGTAGTAATGCTGGCGGCTTACCGTATCAGGTATCTAACAGAATAACTGGTTTAATATTTGAAAGAAGTTCGCCTGAATCACTAATGTCAACTTTAGTTAATGTATGTAGTATGAGCCTAAACGACCGTAATCGTATGCTGACATCTGCACATAACTTTGCTTTGAAAAATTTTGACCTAGAAAATAACCTATTAAGGTGTTTTGATAAGTTCTTACAAAGTATAAATTCCTAAAATCTTATCGTATACTTATATCATGACGAGTCAGTCCCACCCAATTTACTTCATCACCTCCAACCAGCGCAAGTTCACTAGCCTCCAGAAGCTCCTCCAGCCACTTGGCGTTGACTTACAGCAGCTCGACTACGATTTTGACGAGGGGCGGGGGCTGGATATTCAAATGATTGCCAAGAGTAAACTGGCGCAAGCTAAGAAAGCTTTTCCAAACAAGCGCCTAATCGTTGATGATCGCGGCTTTTTCATTCCAGCACTGAAAGGATTTCCGGGGCCGTTTGTTAAATTGCTACTGGACAGTTTTAGTTATCCCGGCATCATCAAGTTAATGCAAGGTGAAACTGATCGCCGGGCTATATTTTCTTTTGCAGTTGGTTATTTTGACGGCAAAAAAGACCATATTTTCGTGGCCGATGAAGAGGGGTTTATCATTGATGAGCCGCGCGGTGATAATCTCCATGGCTGGACGGAATTGTTATATATTTATGGACACCCGAGCTTTCCTGGGCGTAGTTTGGCAGAGCTGAATGATGAGGAGTGGAAAGCGTACTTGGCGGCAATTGAGGCGGTTGATGAATTTGTGATGCTGAGAGATTATTTGGCGGCAATATAAAACGCCCCGATACCAAAACAGGAACATAAACCGCCCAAAAGTAATGAGTGGCCTATGAGGCGCGAAGCGGAATGTCTCGCGCCTTAGTAGTGGTTACGGTCTGTGTTTGCACCAATTTGACTAGCTATAGCCATAAATTACGCATGTATAGCAATGATGACTTGTATTATTGTATAGGGTATAAGACAATAAGCTCATGCATCGATGTAAGAAATCGTTAGCCGCTGTGACTATCCGTAAGGCTAAAACAGGCGATTTTGATTTCGTTTTTCGCCTGATGACAGAAGCGCTTGAACCATTTTACGATGGCGATCATCAAGCTCATGCACAGCGGATTTTTACTACGCATATCAATAATAACATTGATTCTGTCGGGCAGTTTTCACTCGGGCAATACATGTTTATTGCAGAAGTTGATTTATCATCCTGCTGGAATGATTCATCTAGTTGTCAAGAAGCAGGGGACAGTTAAAATTAGTCCGCTCATCGTTGCGCCAGAATATCGCGGCCAATTTGGCATTGGCAGTAAGTTGCTTCGTCATGCCGAGGATTTTGCTCGCAAACACCACGCTCGGCAACTCTACTGTACAGTGGCTACCCAAAACCAAGACACGCTCAAGTTTCTATTGCGCAAAGGCTTTCATCTGGCTGGCAAGGCGCAAGATCATTATAAACCTGGCATCGACGAATGTATGCTGTACAAGCCGCTGAATCAGAGTGCAGCTCCCGATCTGTCAGATATTTCAATCGTCCCGTTTGACGAGAAAAAGCACGCCGCGGCGGCGCGCCAACTGATCCTATCGCGAATGGGCAGTAACTTTAATGGTGTGGATGATGCATGGATAGATGCGCTATTCGCCAGTTATCAGCGGCGTGATAGTCGAGATGTCAATGCTAAATATAAGCTCATTTTCATCGCTGAGCAGGATGGAAAGGTCGTTGGCGTTGTCAGCGCAACTCCAAAGAAAGGCCAGCCGATTAAAATCATGCCATTGGTAGCGAAATCAGAGACTGTTTTCGAAGTACTGGTAGCTAACTTGCCACAATTATTAGCTGGTTATAGTCGTAAGCTATATGTCCATCTCATTCCTGAGCCGTGGCAGATAGCTTGTTTGCAGCGACACGGCTGGACGATTGAAGGCTTATTTCCCGAAGGCTATGCGCTAGACGTCACTGTTCAGCAGTGGGGATTTAGTCTCAACAAGGAAGGAGTGTCTATGCGTAAGATGCGTATCAAGCGGCCGTACTACGACGCAATCATGTCGGGCCGCAAGACTTTAGAAGTCCGCATCGGCTACAATAGCATCAAGCGCCTTAAGGAGGGTCAGCTATTGCAGCTGGAAAACGGACATGCGTTCGGTGTAGTGCGAATCAAGTCAATTCGAATTTATGATACATTTGCTGATATGCTGGCGACCGAGCCATGGTGAGAGATTGTGCCACAGGCAAAAAGCAAAGAAGAGGCGCTTCGCCTCCTTCACAAGATCTACCCGCCACACAAAGAGCGTCTCGGTGTTCACGTCATCAAGATTGAGAAGCAGGACAGCAAGTTAGAGAAACTCATCTGAACACTATCCATTTCACATTCCCTTCACATTCGCTTGTTACACTGGCATAGAATCAAGAAAGGAGATCTATGTCATTCATGCAACGTGCCTGGTTGTATATCACCAGGAAAAAACTTAAAACGCTGATTTTGTTGGCGATTTTGCTGTGTATGTCGACGATTATGCTGAGTGGATTTGCCATCAAGCATTCGACCGACGCGGCGGCGCAGTCGCTAGACAAAACGCTCAAGGCCGGCTTCACGCTGGGCAATAATCCGCGCACCAATCCAGGAACCGCTCGCGGTTCGGGAACGGTATCGAACAAAGACATCGATGCAGTGAAGAACCTGGAGGGTGTGACGGACTATGTCAAACGCCAGAACGCCACGGTCGATTTTATCAATACCAAGCTAGTGCCACTACCGAGCGGCGGCAGCGGCTATGACGCCCAAAAAGACAAGCAATTTGGCAACGCCGCCACCATCATCGGTGTCAATAAATCTGAGTCCGAGAAGAAGTTCCGGGCTGAGTCGCTCAAGCTCATCGCTGGCCGGCACATCACCGAGAACGATTCGCACAAGATTTTGGTGCACGAAGACTTTGCCAAGGCCAACAACCTTAAGCTGGGCAGTAAAATTAAGTTAAAGACTAATCAATACGACACCGACAACGAGCATCCATCTAAGGACGAGGTGGAAGTAGAAATCGTCGGTATATTTAATGGCAAAAACCCAAAGCAGGCGACTTATCAGGTGGAGTTGTTTGAGAATTTGTTCTTGACTGATCTCACGACAACTCGCCGATTGAACGCGTATACAGAGCAAAATGAGATTTACCAGGATGCTACGTTCTTCACCAAAGGCACCAAGCAGCTGGATGAGGTAATGGCGCGGGCGAATAAATTGCCGGTCAATTGGCAAAAGTATCAATTGAATAAGAATAGCCAGGAACTGGCTGGCGTGACTGGTGCGGTGAACGGCGTGTACGGCTTGATCGACGGTATGTTGTGGGCAACGGCGCTGGTCAGTGTCGCAGTGATCGGCATGGTGCTGTATTTGTGGATGAATGAGCGCAAGCGCGAAGCGGGCGTGCTCTTGGCAACGGGCGTACCGCAGTCAAAGATTGTGCTGCAATATATCGCTGAGCTGGTGATGATCGCAGTGCTGAGCTTCGGTGCGTCGTACTTTACCGCAGGGCTGATCGCACAACAACTGGGCGATCATGTGGTGTCGCAGGCGGCACAGAATGCCACGCGTCAAGCCGGCAGTTCCCTCAACGGTGCATCGCTCGGTGCTGACGCTGACTCGGTGACGTCATCGCGGACGCTCGACAAGGTGACGGTTGGTGTACAACCGACGGATCTGCTGGCGGTGTGGGGCGCTGGACTGGCGGTGATCATCATTGCGGTACTCCTGGCTTCGCGGCCGATTACCCAGTCAACGCCAAAAGAATTACTTACCGAAGTGGATTAGGGGCGAACGATGACGATTATCAAACGAGCCTGGACGGCTGTGGCGCGGCGGCGGCGTCGCAGCCTGACCATCGCCCTGATCATGACGCTGATTTTCACGCTGCTGATCGGCACGCTGACGGTACAGCAGACGATGGCGCAGCTGAAGCAATCGGTCGAGCGGAACATCCGCGCCGGCTTTAGTATCGCCAGCAAGCAACCATCCGGCGAGGTGCCGATGGAAATGGCACGACAGGTGCAGCGTGCACATGGCGTCAAAGCACACAATTTCCAATCAGAGACTACCGCGGAATTGCCGGGCAAGCAATTGGTTGACGTAGCGGGTAGCGGCGTGCAGCTGGACTCTGGGATCGCTGGCGAAGCGAAGGTAACGGGCGCCACACAAAGTGATCTGCTGAGCGAATTTACTGGTCGGTTCTACCAACTGGAGCAGGGTAAGCACCTGACCAAGCGCGATCAAAACGCGGCTCTGGTTCATAAAACATTTGCCGAGAAAAATGGCATCAAGCCAGGCGACAAGCTGGACATCACCAAAGACGGGCGGCGGGTGACGGTGACTGTCTCTGGTATCTTCAGCGGCAAAGGCGAGAAGCCAGCGGTCTTGCAGTCCGACATGGCGGAGAACCATCTCATCACCAACTTGGCTACGGCGCAGCAGCTGACGGGTAGTCAGCAGTTGACGCGGGCGACGTATTTCGCCGAACACCCACACCAGCTGAAGTTGCTAACGGACCGCGCTAAAAGCCTACCTAACGTCGATTGGAAAAAATTCAGTCTGACTGACAACGGGGCGGTATTCGCTGGCGTCCTCCAAAACATCGCTGGCATTCAAAACATTTTGACGATTGCCACCATCGGCGCAGCCGCGGCGGGGCTGGCAGTACTGTCACTGGTACTGGTGTTCTGGGTGCGCGGCCGCTTGCATGAAATTGGCATCTTGCTGTCCATCGGCACGTCGAAGCGGCAGATTATCGGGCAGTTCTTGGCAGAGCTGGCGATCATTGCTCTAGTTAGCTCGGTGTTCGCGCTCGCCATCGGCTCGGTTACCTCATCGCAAATTTCTACTGCCCTGACGGCACAAACCGACCAAAACCAGCGCACAGAAAAGACCGTAGTGCAAGCCACGCCAATAGCAACTTATCTGCAGGCTTTAACCTTCGGTTACATGGTCGTTCTGCTATCAGCCATCGCTGCCACCGCGCCAATCATGCGCCAATCACCAAAGCAAATTTTAGCAAAACTAAGTTAGGAGTTATTATGTCAATACTTACGCTACGCGATATCATTTACTCATACGCTGACGGCACCAGTAATGTGCTCAACGGCATCAATTATCAATTTGAAAAAGGCAAGTTCTACGCCATCGTCGGTAGTTCTGGCGCCGGTAAGTCGACACTGCTGGGGCTACTAGCGGGACTGGATACGCCGACTGGCGGGCAGATTTTGTTCGACGATGAAGATATCGCCGAGCAGGGCTATTCGCATCACCGCAAGCACAATATCTCGCTGGTATTTCAGAATTATAACCTGATCGATTATCTGACGCCACTGGAAAACTTGAAATTAGTTAATCCCAAAGCCACCAACGAAACCTTGCACGCCATGGGTCTGGATGACGATCACATTCACCGTAATGTCATGAAACTTTCTGGCGGACAGCAACAGCGCGTAGCGATCGGCCGAGCCCTCGTCTCACATGCACCGATCATCTTGGCGGACGAGCCGACCGGCAACCTGGACGAAACCACCGCCGCCGACATCATCGACATCCTGCGCCGGGCCGCCCACGAAAACGACAAGTGTGTCATCGTCGTTACCCACAGCAAACAGCTGGCCAAACAGGCCGATGTGGTGTTGAAGCTGAAGGATAAGAAGCTACGGGCATAGCGTCGGGCGTGGTACGGCCCACGTCACTTGCTATACGTGAAGCGACCGGGTCGACCGACGATGATCAACTCATACAACCCCCATTTCAAACAAGAGGTGCGCGAGGCAGAAGCCGGAGGCGCACCTTTTTGCCTGTAATTAACTATTGCAGAATAGCGACCTCAGCTATACCGGGTACAATGACTACCTACTATTTCAAGCTACGTCCCGAACCCCAAATTTCCTCCAAGCCGCACTTCACGCTATAATAACCATATGCATTTTTATCAATCATCAAGCGACGAGACGCTGCGGCGACTTAGTTCCTCGGATAGCGGCCTGAGTGTGGCCGAAGTCCAGCGCCGCCAAAAACGCTATGGCCTCAACATCATCAAAGTCCAATCCGAACCGCTCTGGCGCATCATTCTCGAGCCATTCCTTGATATTTTTATGCTCGTCCTGCTCATCGCCGCCATCATCAGCCTCTGGCACGGCGAGGCCATTGACGCCATCATCATCTTTGTCATCGCCGCCATCTCGGCCGTTATTTTCTATATTCAGCGATTCTCGACCGACCGCGTGCTACGCAGCCTGTCGCGCCACGATGCCCAAAAAGTTGATGTCCACCGAGTCAATCGTACCACCCGCGTCGACGCCAGTCAGCTAGTTCCGGGCGACGTCGTTTCGCTAGCCGAGGGCGAGAAAGTCCCCGCCGACATCCGCCTCATTCGTAGCGCCAATTTGCGGGTGGACGAGGCGCAACTGACCGGCGAATCGCTGCCAATCTCCAAACAAACCGACGCCCTCACCGGCACCAAAGAAATGTACGAGCAAACCAACATGCTATTTCAAGGCTCATTCGTCGTTAGCGGCACCGGCACCGGCGTGGTCGTTGCCACCGGCAATCAGACCGAGTTCGGTAATCTCGCCATGCTCTCGAAGCGCGAATCGACCCAAAGCCCAGTCCAGCGAAAAATCGACACCCTGATCACCAGAGTCATCGCCGCTGTCTCGGCCATCGCCCTCGTCGCCTTTGGGCTGAGCTTGCTACGCGGCATGGATGTACTCGAGAGTCTGCGCTTCGTCATGGCCCTCGCGGTGAGCGCCGTGCCGGAGAGTTTGCCGATTGCGATTTCCGTGGTGCTAGTCTTGGGGATGCGGCGGATGGCCACCAAAAAGGCACTGGTGCATCAGATGCGCGCCATCGAGACCATCGGTGTCATCACCACCATCGCTACTGACAAGACAGGCACGCTAACCAAGAACAAGCTGACCGTACAGCAAACCTGGACGCCGGACGAGGCGACAGAGAATATCGACCGCATCATCGGGCTGGCGGTCAACCGCGCTCACGCCAAGAGCCACGATCCGCTGGACATCGCCCTCAATGAATACGCCCGCAAGCAGAGCGCCGCCCCGCGCCACGCGCCAGTTCGTGACCTGCCATTCAGTCAGGCCCACGCCATGTCCGCCACCATCTGGCATCACGGCCGGCAGTTTCGCTTGTACGTCAAGGGTGCGCCCGAAGCCATCCTGGCAGCGTGCCGCGTCTCGACCCGCACCAAAAAGCGCGCCCAGCAAATGCTTGATGAGATGACCGCCCGCGGCTACCGAGTGATTGGGCTGGCGACGGGCGAGCTGGACGAGGCAATTGATAGCTTTGATCAGCTCGGCAAGCTGACGTTCGCCGGCTTCGTGGCCGTGGCTGATGTGCTGCGACCAGAGGCACCGCGGGCCATCGGGGCTGCTCTGAAAGCGGGTGTGTCGGTGCGGATGATCACCGGCGATCATTTCGAGACGGCCTATCAGATTGGCCGGGAACTTGGCATGGTCGAGAGCCGCGATGAGGTGTTTGACTGCCGTGATATGGCCAAGCTGTCCGATGAGCAGCTGGACGCCATCGTCACTAAAACCAAAGTATTCTCCCGCGTCATCCCCGAGCAAAAATACCGTCTACTGACCATTCTCAAAAAGCACCACATCACCGCCATGACCGGCGACGGCGTCAACGACGTGCCGGCACTGACTAACGCTCATGTCGGCGTGGCTATGGGTTCGGGCTCACACATCGCCAAAGACGCTGGCGATATCATTCTGCTCAACGATAATTTCAAGACCATCATCGACGCCATGCGCGAGGGGCGCACCATCATCGCCAACATCCGCCGGATGCTGTTTTATCTACTGTCGACTAATACTGGCGAGCTGATCACCATGCTCGGCGCGCTGCTCATCGGCATCAAGACGCCGCTGGAGCCGGTGCAAATCCTCTGGGTTAATCTGGTGACTGACACCTCGATGGTCATTCCGCTTGGCCTGGAACCGGGTGAAAAGCAAGCCATGAATCGCCCACCGGAACACCCCGACGCACCGATTCTCAGCCGTCAAATGATCTGGCGGATGGTCATCGTCGCCGCTACCATGTCGGTCATGGCGCTGGCCGTCTATATCTTTTTCGAGAAGCATTACGGCCACGACTACGCGCAGACGCTGGCCTTTATCTCGCTAGTGGTCAGCCAGTGGGCCAATGCCTTCAACGCCCGCTCCGACAGTGAATCGATCTTCACCCGCCTCAAGGTTATGAACGCCAGTTTTTACGCTGGCATCGGCCTGTCGGTACTGTTACAGCTACTCGTCTTCTTTGGCCCGCTTGGCACAATCCTCCACATCACGCCGATCAACTTCTGGCACGGCGCACTCATCGGCCTCGCCTCGTTCGTCATCCCGATCATCACCTGCGAGATACACAAGTGGTGGGGCAGGAGGAATGACTATGCCTGAGCTCAAACATATCCGAGCCGCCTATCGCGTGTCAGTCAAGGGACTGATTCATGATAATAATGGAAAGTTACTATTTGTCCGCGAGAGGAGCGATACATGGGATTTACCCGGTGGCGGGCTAGAGCACGGCGAGGGCATAGCCGAGGCCTTGCGGCGCGAGTGCCGAGAAGAGCTGGGCACCGAGATAGAAATTGCAAGCGCAGCGCCGATCATCATCCCAACATGGAGCAAAAAGTTCGACACCCCAGTGCTCATTATCGCCTACCAAGTTCGCCTCGCGTCGCTACCCACAACCACGACAGATGTCAGTGAGCTGCGGTATATTGGGGTCGATGAGCTAGGGCAGGTTGAGCTTGACTCGACACTGTCGGCCAATATAGATCAGTTTTATATATAGGAACTACCTGTGACAGCCGGCGTAACAATACGCGGCGTCGATTGAACCGGAAACCGGAGGAGATTTAGAATAATTACGCGTCTTTGCCTATCTCACTTTTACGAGTCTACTCGTAAATGGCTGGGCCGGAGGGATTCGAACCCCCGAATGCCAGGACCAAAACCTGGTGCCTTACCACTTGGCGACGGCCCAATACCAAGGATTAGTGTAGCATAATAATCACCTAATTACCAGCCTTGCGATCAAGCCAAAAACGCGCTACAATCGTCATATGCATAAACAGTATGGCTTTACTATCGTCGAAATTATCATTATCATCGTGGTCATCGCGATCCTCGCTACCTTAGGCGGCCTCGTCTGGCGCAATGCCTACAACACCGCTCGCGACAACGAGACCAAGTCAAATATTTCAATGCTCAAGGAGGCGATCGAGAAATATCGTTCGGATAACGGCGAATACCCGTGGCCGACGAGCGCCTGCACCATTTATAACACCGCTAATATGAAGATTTGTAATGGCGGCGAGCTCGGCGCACTTCTCATTCCACGCTACATCAAGCAGCTGCCGAAAGACCACGAAGGCCGCGATTATTGGTATCTCGCAGCCACTGACACGACCCACGCTTCCAGCGTCGTGCCGACCCGCTACGCCATAAAGGTGCCGCTCTCAGATGGCACCACCTGCCGCACTGGCCGCAATATGCAGAACGGTTGGTTTGGCGGCGTGCCGGAGTGCAATTTCTAATCTGTTATAATAACTCTTGATGAGACGGCAGAGTTTCGAGACGCTGACACTAGAGAAAATTGTTGGTGGCGGGCAAGCACTAGGAACGCTGGCTGATGGCCGCAAATGTTTTGTATGGGGTGGACTGCCTGGCGAGACCGTCACCGTTCGCATTACCAAAAAGAAGTCGCACTTCGTCGAGGCGGTCGTCGAGGAAGTAATCTCGCCAATCCCCGACCGCGTCCAGCCACGTGACCCAGATAGTTACCTGTCGACCAGCCCGTGGCAGATTATGCCGCTTGAGGTTGAGCAGACGTATAAGACGCAATTGATTGACGATGCCTTTACACTACATAACGTGACGCTACCAGGGGAAATTGAAGTTTATTGCGACAATGTTGCATATGGCTATCGCAACAAAGTTGAATTTAGCTGGTATAGCGAATCGGTAGTATCCCGAGCGGTATCTCAGAAAAAATCTGGGATTGTCTCGGGTCCCGGATTATCCTCTGATGATACCCGGGGGATAGACGCGGATAGCGACCGTGAAGAATCATCGATTGACACGCTTGACTTGGCGTTTTTCCGTCGCGGCAGCAAGGGCAAGATTGTTGTTGATGGCACAAGTTTGGCACGCCCAGAAATCAACAACTTGGCGCGTGCGATCCGCGATTTGCTGCGCCATAAACGCGTCGCGGCTCGTCAGCTCAAAACCTTGCTCGTCCGCTGCGATCAGTCAGGAAGTTGTGTGTGGCAGTTGTATGTTAAAGATCGCTTGCTTGAGATTATCACTGCTGATGAAGCCGCCAAATTACCGGCTCAGGGCGGGGAAATTATCTATTCCGATCCGCGCTCCCCAGCCAGCCGCATCACCGAACGCTTGGCAAGTTTCGGTAACACCACCTTGACTGACACCATCCTTGGCATACCATTCCGCTACGCCTGCGAAGGCTTTTTCCAAGTCAACATCCCGGTTTACGAGCAGGCGCTGCGCGATATGCGGGAATGGGTACCGTACAATAAGGCGCGCCAAGAGCGCCAGCTGGATCAGTTGGCGGCACATGACAACACCGATAGTCAACAGCGAGCAATATCTCAGAAAAAATCTGGGCAACTTCACGTGGGTCCCGGATTATTTTCTGATGATATTCGAGCTGTCAAATTATCAACCATCGACCTCTATACTGGCGTCGGCACCATTGGTCTGACCATTGCTGATAGCAACGTCACGCTGGTGGAAATTAACGCCGATGCTGTCCGCGAAATGCAGCGCAACATCACCGAACTTGGTCGCACCGACGCCCGCGCCGTTCTCGCCCCCAGCGAACAAGCCCTCGACCACATTACAGGCAAGGAAATCGTCATCGTCGACCCGCCGCGCGCCGGCCTGCATACCGACGTTATTGCGACATTGTTGCAACAACTGCCACCACGCATCCTTTATCTCAGCTGCAATCCCGTCACCCAAGCCCGCGACGTCGCCTTGCTCCAGCAACACTACCGCATCGCTTGGCACCGTGGCTACAACTTTTTCCCGCGCACACCGCATAGTGAACACTTAGTTGTTCTTGACAAAATTTCATAATATTATTGCATTATTGACAAAAACCCTTGACGTTTTGTTCTCGTATTGATATATATATATCAGCCTTTCGTGCAGTTTCGCACTGGGTTCGCATTTGACTCATGCCATGTGTCAAATGTGCCGTTTGCGAGAAGGTCCATTCTCGCCCGACTCCAAAAGGAGTTTACTATGGCAACTGGACGTCCCCAAAAGGGATTGAACAGCAACAAGAACCATCACGACAGCCTGAGCCAGAGCGGCAGCCAGCGGTTCGGCTTCGGTGGTTCTCCCAGCACGTTGCCGAAGACCACTATCAGCAGCGTGCTCACCCCCAAGTCGTCGACCCCGAAGGCCGACGCTCCTAGGTCGCTGACCAACCGTAGCGACTCAGGAACCTCGAACAACAAGGCTCCGTTCAAGAGCTTCTGAGTTCGAGAAGACTCCACCCTGGCAGTACAATCTGTTGGGGCGGGGTACTCACCCTGTTACAATAAACCTATGATTCACAAGCTATATTCCGCTTACAACTTGCCAGCCGAACATAATGTCTGCCATTTGTTTGAGCATTTGGTTATTCGGCGGTTCTTACGAGCGGCAGAAAAATCTGGTAATGAGCGTGCGTTCGTCGGCGAATTACACGGCACGACATCCGAATCAAGCGTCTTTTTTGACGTCGCGTTCTTTACTCACGAATCAATTACGTTATTTGAAAAAGTTATCGCCGGTATAAGACCATTTGATTCATCCACCATCCACGAATCCATTGCCCATATTGAGGCGGAAATGAGATCAAACGTCGTCATCTGGGATGAAGCGGAATTACGCAGACAGCTGGCTCGCTGCCAAAAGGCTTTCGCCAGCCGCCGCTCCGCTAGACCTGGAGAAATTACCGAACCAGCCACAAACTCGCCGCTGGAAATTGACTATCAGCCGGAGGATTTTATAGATATTACGCTGACGATTGAAATCCCCGGTGCCAGCGAGCAGATAACTGCCGCCTTTTTCTGCATGTACCCGATACTACTCGACTTGGTGCGCAGCGCCTGCTTTGACAGAGCGCCAGTCTATCCGTCCAGCCATAGCGAATTCACCGCCTATCATGACGGCAATTCGGTCAGCCAAACCTACACCGTGAAAAAATCTTTCGATTGGCAAAATACAGGCAAAGTAGCGCAAAACTATTTACAAACATTTGACCCTGCGCCGCACGCCAGTCGCCTAAATGATCTCGCCAAAGCGTTCACGACCAACCCATTCTACAATTCCGCGCCAATTCATTTTTACCAGAAAACCGCCGCACCGCTGACAAAACATGAGCTAGCGAAGGCCATCACCGCTGCAAATTTGTGGACGATTTTGAGAGCGGCAACGGTGACCATCTCCGCTGCGAAAGATCTAGGCGAGTCATAATTAGCGACCCGGCATAGCGCGGGGAGAGCGGAACAGCCACTCACAGAAAACACCGGCTACTATTTTCTATAAAAAGTTGTCCATGATCATACCAGGAGTGAGAAAAAATATTACACCACATTTTTGACAAAATCCATTGACATTTTGTTCTATTAGTGATATATATCAGCTTCTAGCTCAAAGTTTTCGATAAGGGGCAGAAGTCGCCCTTTAGCTTTGAGCTTTTTATTGGAAGGAAAGCGTCATGTTTACTATCGAGATCGCATCGCCCGAAATCGGTAACATCAGGTTCGCCCTCCCTACGAACATCGGGACCGAGATAATGCTGCGTCTTTCAAAGGAGGAGCAGCAAATCATCCGAGAGAAAATTGCACAGTAACTTCAGCTACTCTGCGCTACCCAGTGCGGAGCTCTCAGCGCAGGAGCGCTGGGTATCTTCATCCTCGAGGGCATTGATGCTGCGTTGGAAGAGCAAGCAAAACTAGCGGCATCGCTACTGGGCTAGCGCCCACCGAAAATAGCTCGCCGACTGAACTCAAACTGGTTGAGATGCATCACTTGCATCTCCTGGGTTGAGATATATCCAGTTCCGGCTTGAGCTCGTTCGGTGGGCTATTTTCATTGGAATAATTTATTCAAACATCATCAGCTGCATCTGCAGCACGTCGCGCGTAATCTCATCCGCTCGCTCGCCGATGAGTACGATCTTCGCCGCTTCCTCGGGCCTGGCACTAGTTAACTGAATCTGCTGCTCGGTCGCCTCCACGTGCTGGCGCGCACCGTTGTCGTTGATAAAGCACCCCTTCATTCGCCGTAGGCCATACGCCCTGAACAATTCCGGCCACATGTTTTCTAGTGCCGACGCCGCGATATTCATACCCGACACATCCAGCACCGCGTACGTCGGATTATCCGGCACTGCCAGTTCGCCGTCATACGTATCAAAAAACGCCAATAGTCCCGACGGCGTAGTTATTTTACTGAAGTCAAACTGGCCGTGCGGGGCGCTGAGCACCTTGGCGTAGGGCAGGGCGCGGCGTTTCATGTCGTATCCAGCTCGCTCGCTATCGTTCAATAAATCTTCCTTAGTCACCAAAATCACGTCTGCGGCTTGCAGTTCAACTTCGTGCGCCGGCTCAATCCCGCGCAAAATCTCGTGCGCATCGATCACGTAAAAACTCTGCATCAGCTCGTACTTATTGAAGATTTGTGCATTAATGAGTTTTTCGACCAAGTTCATCGTTCGCGCCACTCCCGTCGCCTCAATAAACACCGGCGCCGGCGAATTCCGGCAAAAGTCCAGCAACATCCGCGTCAGCGCATGTTTCGACGAGCAGCAGACACAATCGCCAGCCAGCGTCGTCACCATCTCCGCCAATCCCTCCAGCCGATAGCCGTCGACATTTTCATTAGCATACTCATTTTCAATCACCCGCGCGCCCTTATAATCAATTTGTTGCAATAAGAATTCCAACACACTGGTCTTGCCGGCACCCAGCGAGCCGTTCACCAAATAAAGCGGTACTTTGTCAACAACCGCCCGCGCTTCGTCAAACGCCGCATTAACACTAAATTCCAAATCATTATCTCGCTGTGCCATCTTTCTATTATACGTTATCAGCGCAAAATGGTATACTTATTGTTATGAAACTTATCTTAGCGTTGGGAAATCCTGGCGAAAAGTATGCTTGCACGCGGCATAATGCTGGCTTTTTAGTAATTGACCAGTTGGCGGCAGGACAGAATGCACAATTTAGCAATAAGCCGAAATTCTTTGCGGATATTGCCGAATTGAACAGCTTTACGGTCGATTCAGCCGCTAGTGCAAAACCACCTGTTACTATTCCACGAGAAAAAATCCTCCTCGTCAAGCCGACCACCTACTATAACGAGGTTGGCATTGCCGCGCGGGCGATCTTAGATTTCTATAAATTGACGCTTGATGATATACTGATTATTCATGATGATACAGCGCTTGATTTTGGCAAAATCCGCGTCCGCAAGGGTGGTGAAAGCGCTGGCAATAATGGCCTAAAGTCGCTGCATCAGCATGTTGGCAGTGACTTTTGGCATATTCGTATCGGTACAGACAACTTACTGCGCCGGCAAATCGGCGATGTTGATTTCGTCCTCAGCAAATTTAACGCCGACGAGCAAAAAATCCTCCGCGATTGGACAATTCCCGAATCCATCAAGCTGATCGGCACATTTCTTGATGATACTATCAAACCGCTCAGCGTCAAGCTCTAACCCCCGGCACATCACTACACCATTGCGCCTGCGAAATTAAAAATGCTTATTGCAATAATGTCGCAATAAGCAAACGCTTCCGCCCGAAACGAAAAATCCCGAATACTAACTACCGTCGCCTCCGCGGCACAATTCTCGCCGCGCTGTGCTTCAGCCGTCGCTCAGCGCTATGCAATTTCGCCGCGGCTGCTTCCTGCAAATTAATCGCTCGCGCCTCCAGCATACTGCTACCTACCGCCAAGCTCACAAACAGCAGTCCCAAGCCACCCGTCGCCCATTCCGGCAACTCCAGATGAAACAGCTTGGCAATCATCATCATACCCAGCGCCATGATCGCCCAGTGCGCACCGTTTTCCAGATATTTATACTTGCCAAGCACGCCCGTCCGCAGCAAATACACCGTCAGCGACCGCACCCAAATCGCTCCAGCACCCAGGCCCGCCACGATCAGCAGCACACTGCTAGTAATAGCAAACGCGCCGATAACGCCGTCGAAGCTAAAACTAGCGTCCAGCACTTCCAGGTAGAGTAGGCTAGCGAAGGCCGCCCAGCCAACCTTAACCTTGGCTGATTTAGCGTCATCCTCATGAAAGAACGAGCCGAACAACTCCAGCCCGATATGCAGCAAAATCCCCAGCACCGAAGAAATCAGAATCAGCGACCGATGTTGCGGCTCGACCGTGAAATATAACACCGCCGCCACACCGAGCATCAAACAAACCTTGAAATTCTCGAACCGGCCAGCCTTGGACAACCACGGCTCGACATGCCGCATCCAGTGCACGCGCTTGTTGTAATCAATGAAATAACTGAGGCCGATCATAATCAAAAACGCTCCGCCAAACGCGTCGATCATCGGCGACGCCTCATGCAAAATATGCCCGTACTCGACCGGCTTGTTCAGTGACAAATCGACCACCTCCATGAAGCCGCGGCCGCTGGCCACCATCACGATAACAATCGGCAGCACGAACCGCACCACGAACACCGCCACGAAAATCCCAACTGTCAAAAACACTTTCTGCCAAACCTGGCTCATGCCGGCTAGCACCTTACTGTTAATCACCGCGTTATCAAAGCTAAATGTCACTTCCAGCACCACCAAAATAGCGAACAGCCACAAGCCGCTCGCGCCGAAATGACCGAAAATCAACCCGCCCAACGCCAGCGTCAATAGCGCCGAAAACCAAAAAATCCGAAATGGGTGATGCGAATGTAGCCAATGTTTCATACTAAGTTTCAGTATACCACGCTGGGCGGGGAGTAGTATAATAGAGATCATGTCGTCACTACAGACAATATATCAGCGCGCTGGCGCCTGGTTCAAAAACCATAGCGACGCGATCCGATGGAGTATCGTCGGCTTGTTTGGCATCGTTGTGATGCAGTATGGTTTACAAATTGACCTCTGGCTGATCGCTCATCCGCCGCAGACATGGGCCGAGACGCTGGCGCCATTGGCACAGGATTTCCTGACGCTAACCTGCAGCGTCATTGTTGAAGCCACGCCATTTCTCATCATCGGTATCATCGTTTCTGCTCTCATTCGCCGTTTCCTACCACCAGACCGATTGCTGAAAATCCTACCCAAACACGTGCTCATCCGCCGCTTCCTCCTCTCGCTCGTCGGCATCGCGCTGCCAGTCTGCGAGTGCGGCAATGTGCCAGTCGCCCGCAGCCTCCTGGCGCACGGCCTCAAGCCCGCCGACGTCATCAGCTTTCTCTTAGCCGCGCCGATCCTCAATCCGATCACCATCATCGCCACCATAACCGCCTTTAGTTTCGAGCCGCGCATGGTCTGGTGGCGCATCGGCTTTGGCTTTTTGATCGTCCAGCTGACCGCTCTGATCGTCAGCTTCATTCACCCAAAGCACGTCCTCCAGCCGTCATTTGCTGCTTCTTGCACCGACCGTCATCCAACGACTTTTCGCCACATTCTCGCTGATTCTCGCAACGAATTTTGGCAGCTGACCACCATGCTGGTCCTCGGCGCCATGATCGCTGCCGCCACCCAGGTGTTCGTTCCGCGCTCCATCATTAACGCCGTCGGCGGTGACATCATTCTATCGGTCATCGCCATGATTGGTCTCGGCTTCGTCGTCTCTATCTGCTCCAGCGTCGATGCGTTTTTCGCGCTGGCTTACGCCCGTATCTTCACCAATGGCTCCGTCCTCGCTTTTCTGCTGACTGGCCCGATGATCGACATCAAGCTGATTCTCCTCATGAGAAGCACCTTCCGTCCGCGATTTATCCTGCTGGTCATGCTCATTATTTTCAGCCTGTCGCTGGCGGCAGGGATCGGAGTCAATCTCTATGCGCGCTAAACTCGGCCCGCTACTACGCGCTAGCGGCGGGTTACTGGCCTGTGGCTACATCATCCTCATCGCCGTCCGCGGCCAGCTCGGCTTTTACATTCATCCGCGCTACCATCTGCTCGCCGTCGTGGCGACGGTGGCTGGCAGCATGTTGCTGCTCCTCGATATCGTTCTAGAGCTACGCCATAACCTAGCAGGGAAGCGGTGCACCTCCGCTGGCGTAACGACCACGGAGCGTCCAAAAAAACCGCGGCGCACCATCCCCATACTCTCAATCGTCACCGCTGGTATCCTCATCCTGGCCATCATCCTGCCACCGCGTCCACTGTCCTCGTCCAGCGCTGCCAACCGCGCCACGTCTGGGCCGACCAGCACGACTGGCCGCTGTGACAAGCCGGAGCCACTTGACGGCAAGCCCGTTTCCATGAACCGCTGGCGTAGCGCCTTTGATGACTGCCCGAATGACAGCTTTTTTGACGGCGTAACCATTGACGTCACCGGTTTCGTGGCGCGCGACCCGAGCGGCTTTTACGACAACCACTACTTCGAGCTCTCACGCTTCGTCATCAGCTGCTGCGCCGTCGACAGCACCCCGATCAGCATCCTTGTCAAGACCCCAGACGCCGAGCGCTACCGCGATAATCAATGGCTACAAGTGCGCGGTCAGATCAAACGTGAACTATCCGGCGGCAAAGCCGTCTACGTCCTCACTAACTCCACCATCACCCCAACCACCGAACCAGCCAATCCATACGAATTCCTCGGCGTCTAGCTATGTATCATTATTGCGACAATGTCTCAATTACTGGTAAGCCCTCTCACTGCGCAGGCTTGTACACAAAGACCGAATTAATCACCCCATCTGTCGGATGGTATTCCTCCATCAGCTGCACACCCTCAAAAGCGTGAGCATCAAATCCTGGATAGAGCAGGGTGCGCGCCCCATACGCCCCGCGCGCGAGCAGTCGCCCATCTGGTGTAAGTGCTGGCAGCACGTGATCAACAATTGCTTGCTTTACCGCCAGCGTCTCACCGGCCAGCCCCGCTACATATATCACATCATATCGCCCCTCATCCAGCGCCACCGACTGACCCAGACTAGTCACAAATTTACCCGGCCAATCAAGCGCCGCCGCAAGACCCCGTGATAACTTAATCGCCTCGTCCGACGCATCAATATGCGTAATCCGCGCTCCCGTTAGCTGATGTAGCCACCATCCCGTCAGCGGCAACGGCCCGCTACCGATCATCGCAACCTCCGAGGAGTCACACAGCCACAGCCCAGCTCGCCCCAGTAGTCCAATCTCACGCCGCGTCAACTCTTTATAATTCTCATGATACGGAAACTCTTCCAGCTTTGCCCACGGGTTATCCGCCTTCGTGATACGCCTCGACCAGTGTCGTTCCAGCTCTCCCTCGGCTACCGCGCAGCGCTGCTGCACCTGATGGCGCCTATTCTCATCACACAGCAGTGGCTCTTCACCGTGCGCCACCACCGCATCAACTAATTCGGTAAACGCCGCATTAACTTCCTCAGAAGGTGTGAGCTGCGGCAAGCTCAGCACTCGTTCAATACATTCTTTCATAGCTCATCAGTATGGCGTATTGTGTGGCTTATTGCAATTTTGTCGCAATAAGTGCTACAATTGCGACATGGATACCTTACGCGACATCTTTCGCCAAGCCGACCTTCGCCTGACCAAATCACGCTGCGAAGTCTTTACGGCACTCGAATCCATCGACGTGCCACTGACCATCGCCGAAATCGCCAAGCGCTGCCCGAACACTAACCGCACCAGCATCTATCGCATCCTCGAAACCTTTCACGAGCTCCACGTCATTAACACCATCCACATCGGCTGGAAAGTCCGCTATGAGCTCGCCGAGCCATTTATCACGCATCATCACCACCTCTACTGCACGCGCTGTCATAACGCCGAACCGCTAGAAACGCCAGAGCTAGAACGGCTCATCGCCTTGATCGGCCAGCGCCATCACTTCCGTGTCGAGCGCCACCACTTTGAACTCGAAGGAGTGTGCCAGACCTGCATGGCAGCTGGTGATACGCAGCCTGGCTCAACCAAGACGACGAGCCAAGCCTAATCAGCCGCCGGCAGCAGCTATCTCAATTCCAACGAACCACACGGCCCGATATCTCTCTTACAAACTACATCTCAAGCTTTGCCCGTAGCATGTCCCGCTCGCGCGTCAGTGTCCGGTAGCGCTTGAATGCACCCATCAGCTCGTTGCGCGCGGTCGCATCCAGGTCAAAAATCGCTAGCAGCACCGAATCAATTTCCTTGACCGCCCGCTGCGCCTCTGACAAATTCGCCACGCCCGGCACCGTATCGAGGTACTCCTCGCGAATCGCTTCGGTCTTTTTCTCATATAGCGCCAGCCGCTTGGCCGGGCTCTCGGCCGCTTTTTTACTCAGCCGGCCCAGCGCCTTTTCGTACTCCTGTCGCGCTGCCAGCACCGTCACATAATCAATATTCAGCCCGAACAGCCGCGCCGCCAAGCCGCCGCGCTCCTGCTCAATCGCCGCCATTTCTCGCTCAATCGCCGCCAAGCGCCTCGTTACCTCGCGCCGCAGTTTCTTGACCTGACGACCGGCCCGCAGCCGCTGCCAGCATCGCACCAGCCCCCGGGCCCGCTTGTCCACCACGGTCACGCCCACCTCAGAGAGCACCGCCCGGTACAGTTCGTACCTCATAAAATCTTCAACCTGCTGCCGACAGACATCAATTGGCTGCTGGGCAAACGCCAGCGTTCGTCGATACGGCTTTTTTTCTCGCCTTGACGTAAACTGCGACCCCGCAAAGGCCAGTCGCTCCTCCTCGAGCCGCACCGGTATCATCATGGCAATCAGCTGTTGCTGCGACGACGTCTCGGCCAGCAAATCCTCCTGTAACGCTTGTTGCAACATTGTCGCATTATGCGCCGAGGTGATCGTCTCTAACCTCGGCAAACATTCGTCCCGCCACGCCGTCAACATGTCGTGCATTGTGCGCTTGCTATGATTCAGCACCCGCGCGTCTCGTCGAAATCGTCGCGGTACGCGTGCCAAGACAGTAGCTGCCTGCGCTCGAAACACCAACGGGCGCTCTTGACTTAATTTGACTAAGGTATCGTGCTCAATTGTCTGCGTCATATGTATTCACTATACTATTTTAGAGACAAAAAGTCAATATTATGCTCAGGCATATCCAACCAAAATTTTACTTTCTAGCAAACCGTCCCACGCCAATTCGCACCCAATTCTCTCACATAATGCAAGATTACACCAAAAACCCAACTAAAAAAGCGCCAGGTAAGGGTGGGCATCACCTGGCGCTTTGTTACCCTTCAACCCACCCGAGCTCCCGTCTCAGTGAAGCGTCGTGACTAAAACTCCAAAAGTCCGCGCCTGATTATAATATCAACACCATCCAGTGCTCACCTTAACAGAGGTCGCCTTCAAAAAAGGGCAGTTAAAGGGGTTAGTATGCGCGTAACGTTGAATCGCAAAAAGTGGAGGGTAAGAATACTTAATGCCATTGCGCGCAACCTAACATATAGTTAGAATAGGGGGGTATAAGGTGCTTTTGATTAGCGCGTTTGGCTAACCAATCGCTCCTGATTATAGCAAGCATTTGACAACATGTCAATACTTTTTATCACAAAAGTCATGGAAATCAATAGAATCCGTCCAGATGAGCATATTTTTACCCAGAGGTTGGCAAGTATTGCCAATCCACCGAAAAGCTTGTGTTTTATGGGAACATTGCCCACGAGCGGCGCGCCGGTCGTGGCCATCGTTGGTTCGCGCAAACCCTCGGCGTACGGCCGGGAGGTAACCGAGCAGCTGGCAAGTGACCTGGCAAAAGCCGGCTGTATCATCGTCAGCGGCCTGGCGCTCGGTATCGACGGCATCGCCCAAAAAGCCGCCCTCAAGGCTGGCGGTACGGTCATCGGCGTCATCCCCAATGAACTACCTGACATCTCGCCACAAACCAATTACAAACTAGCCATGAACATCATAAAAAACGGCGGCGCTATTCTATCTGAATGGAAAAAAGGTGACGGCAAAGTTGTCAATCGCTGGAGCTTTTTGGAGCGCAACCGCTTAGTCTCCGGCCTGGCTGACGCCGTCATCATCACCGAGGCCGCCGAGCGTAGCGGCACGCTGAACACCGCCGCCCACGCCTTATCCCAAGGCCGCGACGTCTTTGCCGTGCCGGGCAATATCACCAGCCCGCTATCTGCTGGCTGCAACGCGCTGCTCAAACAAGGCGCCCTCGTCGCCACCACTGCCACAGACATTCTCAACGTCATCGCCCCGTCAACCACTCAATCTGCCACCGACCAAGCCGTCATCCCCCTCGGTGAAACCCCAGCCGAAAACACTATCATCGACTTACTCCGGACCGGCCTCAGAGACGGCGACCAACTACAGCAACAGTCCGGCCTCAACCCAGCCGACTTCGCCACAGCGCTAACCATGCTAGAGATCAACGGCGTGATCAAGCCGCTCGGGGCGAATAATTGGGCACTGCGATAATTGCGATAATATTGCCAATTTGACAAATTGATGATAGGCTACAGCTTATGAAGGCAGGTCGGGAACTGGTATCCAACAGTGAGACGGTCAATGACGGTGACATCACCACCTTTATTAGGGACGCCTTGACCATTCCTAATGCGATGAGTCTAGCGGGTGGAAAGTTGACATGGGACGGTGCGGAAAACCTTGAGGAGGTTTCTGGATTGGTACGGGTAATTATCGGACGATCAATCGATGTGGCTGACGGGGCGGTCGCCCGCGCAACAGGACAGACAAGTAATGTCGGCGCAGCCGTTGACGCAATCACCGATAAAGTGGTCACGCTCTACCAACTGAGCTATCGCGGCGTCATACTCACAGCTGATTATACCAAATTATCCTGTCGGTGAAAAGCATTTGCTCCGCGAAAGTTGGCATTGCGTACACTTATTGATGCTCGGGCATAATAGTTAAATTTTAGATGCCACGCAAGCCATTAATAAATCAATACAGGCGTAGATTCACATAAGGTGGATCTTTTATTTTGCTTCATGAGGCTATCTGTCCTGTAGGTAACTTCATGTAGGCAAAATAATCGACATAGAGCACTGAAGCTTAACAATTTGGATTTATATAAACGTTAATCTAAGTTGCCAGTGTTTTGCCGAACGCTGGGTAAAGGCGCAGAGGTTATGAGCGACTGCGAGCGCTCATAACCAGAAGCTGGCGGTGGAAGTCCGCTGGGTGCTCGAGCACCGACAACCTTGAGGGTCGGCAGATCTCTGGTAATTTGGAGAAAGTGAGAGAAGTAATGACAGGGAAAAACTGTCATAAAACAACAGATTACAATAACCGTTTGTGTTTTGCCACCGTAATGTTAGTAGCGATCACAATAATAATCAATATATTGACTACATCGGTAGTTATTATGTCAACAAAACAACCAGCCAAAGATCTATCATCATGCCGACTGGTCTCTGAGCAAGGCTCACGGATTGTTTCTAGTGACGGCGTCATCACTGATGACGCAATTATGACAATGAACGGTCGTAACGTTGCTTACAATGCCGCGATAAAAAAGTGCTTGGAGGTGGTGGGTGAGTAAAACCGAAACAGGTGTGATAACAGACGCTTACTATAGCCGACCAGAGTGGTCATATTCGTCAATGAAGTTGATTCTCGATCACGGCATCGATTATGCAGTTGCCGCTAAACGTGGAGACCTGCCAGACCTAGACAGCAAGGCTATCGACTTAGGACAGCTAGTTCACATGCTGGTACTCGGCGGCGAGGATCAATTCGCCATCAGCCCGTTTGAAAACTTCTATTCGAAAGAATCCAAGATGTGGCGCGATGAGCAGAAAGCCGACGGCAAACACATTATCACTCTAGGCATGTTCAAGGCTGCTGATCAGATTTTGAAAAATATCGAGAATCATCCGTTGGCGAAGCAATACATTTTTGCCAAAGGCGCAACCTTTGAGCACGAAATGTATGCTCGAACGGCCGATGGCGTAGATATGAAAGGTAAGGCTGATGTACTGATTCGCACTAATGAATCGGCCATGATAACCGATCTGAAGACTACCGCAAAGTTCGACAAGTTTTTCAAAACTGCGCAGTCAATGCACTACGATTTGCAGTCAGCGGTTTACACGCTAGTGACGGCATCAAGCCTAGAGCTAGACCCGGCCCTAGTCAAGTTTGCCTACTGCGTGGTTGAAACCGTCGCACCATACCGCGTGCAGTTCATGATTGCCGGCATCGACTTTGTTGAAGCTGGCGAACGCAAGCTGCGTACGTGTGTTGACGAAATCATAAAGTTTGGCGACAGCGAGCCGAATTTTCTCATCGAGGAGGTGAGGGAGCTGGGCGACTGGAGCCTGTAAAAGAAAGGAGAATATGAAAGTCTTTAATAGTTTAGACCCGACCGAAAAACCATCAATCCTGATGGTTGTGTATGGCGAGGGCGGCGTTGGTAAAACAACGTTTGCAGCCACCGCACCACGACCGATTATCGCTGACTGCGAAAACGGTAGTAAATACTTCGGACTTCGCGGCATCGCGGCCGACGTGGCGCTGATCGAAAAGTGGGACGATATGCAGGAGTTCATGCAAATTGCACTCACTGAAGACTACGACACGGTAATCATCGACCCGATTGGCGAGCTGATGGAGAAGTTGATCGCCTACATGCGAAATAGAGCCGACAGCAAATTAGTACAGCGTGACGGCAATCCGACAATGGCGGGCTGGGGTTGGCTGAAGTCAACCATGCGGACGTTTTTGAAAACCATGCGAGATAGCGGTAAGCACATCGTTATCGTGGCTCACGTTCAGGAGAAAGACGACGACGGCCGCATCATTAAACGTCCGATGGTCGCCACAAGGCTATCTGAGGAGCTGGTCAATCTGGTAGATATCGTCGGCTACATGACGACGATCAATGATACCGAAACTGGCGATACCAAGCGATTGATTATCGTTGATCCGGCCAGCGACAAATACGTCGCAAAAGACCGCACCGGCCGACTGGGACGTTACATCGAACCAGACTTCACGAAAATCGTTGATGGCGTAAGAGGCGACGCTGAGTACGTGTGGATTGCACCAGCGCCGACATTGGCAAGCCGAGAGCAGATTGAAGCGGCTGCCAAACCAACCATTCCAAGCTCACGCGTCGAAATGACAGACGCTCGCTTGGGTAAATCTGAAGCAGACAGGAAATAAAGGAGGACACATGTCACAACTACAAGAATACGTCGCTTCGCAGGTCGCTACGATATCGCCGTTCAAAATCAAATCGCAAGAGCTTTTGGAACAAGCCAAAGCTAAAGAAGTAACCGACGACGCCACCGCCAAAGAGGCAGTTGCAATTCGCAAGTCAATCACCTCGCACCGTACTGAAGTTAAAAACGTACGGTTGGCGATCACTCGCAACTTTGACAGCGTCAAGTCACAATTCATCGACGCTGAAAAGGATGTACTCGCGCCAGCTGAAGAGGCGCTGGAGAACATCAGCCAAAAGATTCTGGCTTATCAGGAAGAACAGGAGCGATTGGCAAAAGAAGAGGCGGCACGCGTTGACGCTATTTGCGCCAAGTTTGCCACCAACGCTAAATCACTACGCAGCCAGAAAGCCTGCGACGAGCGAGGCGCTGAATTGAAGCAGACATTCGCTGAGTTACCTGAAGCTGATCAGAACCACGCTGAAATCAAGCTGGCATTCACCAAAGCCATTAACGAGTTGCTGACACGCAAAGACGAATTGACGACCGCTGAGCGCGACGAAGCCGAGGCTGCGAAACTGGCAGCACAGCGTAAACGCGAGCAAGAGATTGCTGAGGCTGAAGCAGCCAAAGCTGCTAAGACGCAGAAGCCGGCCGTCAAATCTGGCATTAAAACCAAAACGGTATTCACGGTCACTAATCCTGAATTAGTGCCGCGCTATCTCTGCGAGCCGAGCGACAAGCTAATCCGCGAAGCCATCGCTAATGGATTGCGTGAAATCCCAGGCGTGGAGATTCGCGAGGAAAAGAGTTTCTAAACATGGCAGCAATCAACACAGTAACTCTAATCGGTCGCGTTGTCCGAGATGTTGAAGTCAAAACGACGAATAGCGGCAAGTCCGTAGCCTCATTCGCACTAGCGGTTGACGGCTACGGCAAAGATGCCGACGCTAGTTTCATCGATTGCGTAGCCTGGAATAAAGCGGCCGAATTGCTAGCAGAGTACGCACCGAAAGGCAAGCAAATTGGTATAACTGGACGCTTGCAAACCAGAATCTGGGAGAAAGACGACATCAAGCGTAAAGCCACTGAAGTCATCATCGACCAGTTCCAGTTTTTGAGCGACGCAAAGGGTAGCGGCAATAACGCCGCGCCAGCCACAGAGCGATACGCCGAAGACGACGCTAAAGCGGCAGGCACAACGACCAACCAAGCGGCTAAACCAGTCGAGGATGTCGACCTCGGCACGCCGATTGATCTCAGCGAAATACCATTTTAGGAGGGCTGCATGGATCAAAAATTAGCAACACGAATTATCTGCGAAGTTCTTTTCGAAAAATCTTCAGAAGATCTGGATGAGCTAATGCTCGACCTTCAAATTAACGACGAACCGCTCGTAAGATTTTGCGAACAATTCGATCTTGGGAATTGGTTCTACGATCAGATGACATTGCTAGATATCGACATTGTTGATGAGGTGTCTGTCATTGCTGATGAGCACCGCAGAGCTGAGCAAGACGAATTGCAAGAAATCGAGATACTCCACAGGGGACTACAAAGTCAGGGTACATTATGAGTAGTTTAGATGATTATGAGCTCAAATATGAAAAGCCTAGGTGGCGTAGATTCAATACTAAAGCCAACCGAACTAAATTAGCGAAAGCTAAAGAGCAAGAAAAACAATTAAAAAAGGAGAAGCAAATGAAAACTTCAAAAATTGAAACAATTAAAACAATCGTAATCACCGCGCTGGTCACAGGCATAATCACCTTTATCGCCGGCACCATCTACGCGAACAATGTCCACAACCAGGTTAAAAACGAGGCTACGAATATTGTTCGAAACGTCAAGGTTGAAACGCAAGTCCAACCGTCAAAACAGTAGCGACGGTCAAGCAGCAGCCGTCGCTAGAACAAAGTGCTGTACACATTAACAATCAGGCAGGACAGGTATTACCAACTTCCGATCGCTACCCTCAAGGATGCGAGATTTACCGGAAGTTGGTAGCACAACACGACTGGGATGTTCGTATTATGTTGGCGATTATGCAAGCAGAGAGCGGCTGCAATCCAGCCGCTACTGGTGACAAGTCGCTAACATTTCAACACAACGGTCGCACTTATGGCTATTCAGTGTCGCTATTGCAGGTAAGGATTTTACCTGGACGTGAACACTGTGATAGCCACGACCCGACTACAAATATCTCTTGTGCTTACCAAATTTGGAAGAAGCAAGGTTATGAGGCGTGGTCAGTTTATACAAATGGAAAGTATTTAAGATACTTATGAAACTAAAGTTGGTTCCTCAAAGCTGCGGGTAGTATCGCAATTTTAGGATAGCTTTATCAAAGCGCCTAGTACCTTTTTGACGCTATCCGCACCTCTGGTGGGTGTAAATAGTAAGAGCCCGCAGCTTTGAGGAACCAACGATAACAATAATTCAGGAGAGAAGCGTGAAACTGTTAGAATTTTTAGTTAGTAAAATACGCGATTGGCGGGCTCGGCAATCGCACGAAAAGTTAGCAGATGAAGCTATGTGCAGGCAGCTGGACAGGCTGACCGAAGATGGGTATTTAGATAAATTCTCAGGAGGCAGCCGTGGATAGCAAAATGAAAAAAGCGGCAGATGCTATAGGTTATCTGATCGGCGGAATATTGGTTTCACTAGCTGGAATCGCTATCATAGCTAGCTTTGTCAGATTAATAATGTGGATCGTGGGGCTGTAAAAATGGGAATACTTACATCATTCACAATTCCGCATATGGTCTGGATTAGTGAGCAGGCGTATAGATTGGTCAACGCTGACATTGACGGTAAACGATTCAATCTTCGGTATGAGAGCATACCTGGCCTAAACAAAAGCGAGCTTGAGTTTAGTATTGGATTTGAAACATTTGGTCTTACACCTCGAGCTGAAGATGTTGAACGAGAATTCACCGAGCGGCTTGAGTTGCTTGGCGGTACGATCGAGGATCCAAATGACTAAAAAAGCACTTCGTAAAAAACAGCGTCGCAAGCGCAAGAAACTGGAGGCTACATAATGTCTCTGATGAATTGCACATTTACCGTTCGCTGGAGCGACGAGAAGAATAAGCCGCACGCGAAAACCTACGCTACCGAACCAGCCGCCAAGAAGGCCAAGAAATGGCTGCTCGAGCACGGCATTCGGAACGTAGACATTGCGGTCAAGATAAATAATAAGTCAGCTGGCAGTCTAAAAGACGACAAACCGTCTGAGACTGAGGCTGAGCAGAAAGGATTTTGGTGGGAGAAGTGAGCAGTATCGTTTCGCTAACCAAGCAGCAGATCGCTGTATATAAAATGGCGCAGAAGCCAACACCACAAAATAAGGTTCTGGAGAATGTCAGACTGGAGGTTGTCGAGCAGGAGAAGGGTGTATATAAAGCCACGCTCATCGCTACAGACGGCTATAAGCTGATCCACCGCGAGGTCGATGCAGAGCCTGGCGCAAAAGCCTGCTCAATGAACATTCCGCAGAGTGTGCTCGTTGCCGCTGATAAAGTCATGAAGACTGACTTTGACCGAGCGTATGTTCATGACGGCAAAATTATTGTTCGCACAAATCCGTACGGCGAAATGGTGCCAATCGATGAGAGTTTTCCGATTAAAGCCGAGATTCCATTCCAAGAGCAAACCGAGCTGCGCTTTCCAGAGACACGCCCGTTCGTTGAGCAAAAAAGTTCAGAGGCGTTTCCCATAAAGTCTGTTGTGGTCAATCCTAAACTGCTTATCGAGGCACTGCGACAGTTCAAGCAGAGCGATGGCATGATGGGCGGCGTAGTCATTCACGTCGGCAAATATGATGAGCCAATCTTGATAAAGTCCTCGCCAGATTATGCTTGGGACGGAAACGAGATTGTGGCTGGCGTTGCGCCGATAAAATCTGACGACGCATAAACGCAGCTTGCCATTGACTCGTCAGGCATAGATAAAAGCTAAATATGTATCTACAGGAAGTAGAAGGCGGATAAAGATGTCAGTAACAAGATTTAAGGTTGGCGATAAAGTCAGGGTTCGTGAAGGTGCTGTCACTCATAAGTATTGCGACAACGTGTATATCGGCACTGATATAGCAAAACCAGGCAGTGAAGTATCCACGGTCGTCTTTGCAGGCAAAGATATTTATAAACTTGAAGGTGACAATAATTCGTGGTGGAAAGGTGAAATGCTCGAGCTAATAGAAAAAACCCTGCACGATCTTTGTGCTGGTGACTTTGTTAGGGACATGATTGGTACCAAAAAGATTTTAGCGAAGGTAGATGGTTGTTATTTGTTGAGCGCTTATGAAGAGTATACCAACGCAGGCTCCTGGTATACAGTTAGTGACCTTAAAAACCTTGGCTATAGTTTTGTCGAACTGAACACTCCAGAGCCTACCATCGAAATCGATGGCAAAAAGTATAAAAAGGCTGATGTTGAGAAGGCAATCAAAGACCTAGAGCCGATTGAATAGGCAACCACCATTGACCTAAGCAAGTCATTAAACTACTCAATCGGGTACAAATCGTACCCAGTAGAACATTAACAATTCAACCGCATAACTGGATAGACAATTGTAAATCAGATGGTAGAGCCGTGTTGCAACACGTACGCGTCGGTGGTTCGAGCCCACCCAATTGTCTATTCAACTGGACAGATGATATGCACAGGAAGACCTTGCTGTTTATGAGCTAGCCCACCCAGCGTATAAACAGAGAGCAAATAGTGAAACGTTGTGAGTCGGTTCTTCAATATTCGCACCGCAGTGCAACGTGTATCGTCTGTTCAACTGGTAGCATAAAAATCGGGTGCTAAAGTATTGTCGGGTTAGTAGCGGAATAAACCGCGAATTGCCTTTAAGACTAACGCTAAGAGCGGGGATCGAAGGTCCATTATGCTATCAACTGGCAACATCATCAAGAACAAATTAACCATATTAGTGCTTTACGAATGGTGTTGTCAATTGGCTGTATAAGCAGTGAACTAGCAGTCGCTAGTCGCTCATCGCAGTAAGTGTTTTCTAGTAGCATTAGCTGGTAACGGGCAGATGTTGGCTAAGTCCCGTGTGAGTTTTTCCTAGCTGCTTATATGGCCAACCAGTTATGCGGTTGAGTTAAATTAAAAGGAGAATTATATGTTAGGACCGCTAGGGACTTTATGGAATGTAGCCCCAACAAGAATGAGGTTAGAGTTGGCTCTTAGCCTTATGGTAGAAATACTTAAGGTTGCAAAAAATCATCGTATGGAGGTTACCTTTGATGATGGCAAATATGAAATTATACTTAATAAATTGGATTAACTTGCGTATCTATAAATAAGCGAGAATAAAACAACAGGGGTGACGTCACTAAATATTTTGCCTTGTATAAATAAAGAAAGGAGTTAAAAAATGGTTACACTGTACACGTTCGATCTTTGCAAGCAGTTGCACGAGCTCAAGCCTTGGTGGACACCAGAGGATAGATTGTTCATCAGGCGAGAGGGTGAGCTGCCAGGGGTTGTTAAAGGCGTCAGTTTTGCTAGGTCTCTTGATCAAGCGCCGAGATTTACGATTGACTATTTGCTAGAGAAGCTACCGAACCGCATTCTTGATGGATTCGACTACGGCATGTTGACGCTCTCCGCTCGGCAAGGATCGTTCAGATATGGTTGGGTGGCGTCTTACGACAACGACGCAGGCTATCCGATAGGCGACATATGCGGCGTTGCAGAAACTGCACTGGACGCGTTGCTAGAGCTGGCTATCGAGATGATCAAGAGAGAGGAGATCTAACCATGTGGCCGTCATGCGAAAAATGCGGCAGGCTCTGCGTGAGGTTTGACGACAAGCTGTGTGTATTCCATAAAGCTGATCGCGGCGACTACAGCAGGTCAAGACGCGGCACTCGCCGTAAAAAAGCCAAGCGGGTCGAGGCGGAGGACGTGTTGGGGAAAAGACCCGATCAACCAACGATCAACGAAAATAGCAGAGGTGAAAATGATGAAAAGCAGTAATAAATCAATCAACAGTCAACGAAAGTCGATTTCCAAAGACGCTGTCGTTGCTTTTCTGAGTCTGCTAGTTTTTACCCTACTGCTTGGCTTTAGCTCCAGTATAAGCAACTACGATTTTGACAAGCACTCTGAGTTGTCGGCTCGTTGTAGGTCTATGGGTGGAGAAATGGGCAATGGTAAATGTTTTAAGGACGGAAAGGAAATCTAAATGAAAATCATAGCAGAAAATCCAGCTGAAGAAGCCCTGTTGTGGCGCATTAAAGCCCTGAGTGACGAGCTGGTCAATCAAGACAATCGATCCACTGATATGCCGATGTGGACGATCCTAGATAATAACAAAGCCGGCAAAGATTATGGCGCGGTCATGTACTTTACTGGCAAAGCCGCCGAGCAGCACATCGAGGAAAACGATCATCATTACGAGAATCCAACGACATGCATTCGTAGCGCTCACGACAACCGAGAGCTGAAAGATGTTATTCACCTACTTATTCTAGCTGGCGGCAATGAAATACCAAGTAACCATTATGGGGTTTTGAGAGATGCGTGAAATAAAGTTCAGAGTCTGGGATAACCTAGAAAAGGCTTATCTTAAAGAAGAAGACATAGGTATAGACAATCTGGGCAATGTATTTATATTTGAGGGATATGATAACAATGACGCTGACTTGTGGTATGCGCGAATTTTGTTAGACCCAGACAATGAGCGATATGTCATTGAGCAGGCTACAGGAATGAAAGACGAAAATGGCAACGAAATATTCGTTAATGACATCGTTGAGATGCATTATTTTGAACAGTATGCTGGTCCCGGTGAAGTCGAGAAAACTGTTACGGGAGTGGTTAGCAAAGACTCTATTGGTTGTTTCACTCGGGTAGGAGACAAAAAGTATTATTGGCTTCATTACCTAGAGGACGCTGAATATTATGGAGATACCAAATACAATGAAGAGCTTGAATTATTAGGCAATATCCACGAAAACCCTGAGTTACTGGAGGAGGAGAAATGAATGACCTAAAGCTACCAGGCGACCCTCGCTCGCTGTCATGCAACGACGGACACGACCTGTGCTATTGCGCTGGCCGTCCAGAGTGCCACAATTGCGGCCAACCGCTATGGGACGGCTACATTAAAGAGCCGCTAGACCACAGCGACTACAACCACAACCACACAGCATGCTGCGACCTAGTTTTAAGCCATTTTACCTACGACGACTGGGAAGTAGGCGACGATGACAAGTTGCGGATGCACGATTATGTTTTGGTTATCTATCCAGATGTGGAGACTGGCAACAAAATTAACATCGTCTGCCAGATTGTAGAGATGTGTGGCGTGGGACTACCGGCGCTTAGAGTCTTAGAGACTGGCGATAGGACAAGCATCATGGGGGTATATATTACAAAATGCCGCCTGGTGCGAATTAAGAAGCCGGAGGAAAAATGAAAACTACCCCAACAACCATACTTGACGCTTGTTGCGGCGGCCGCATGTTTTACTTTGAAAAAGACCATCCAAATATTCTGTACATAGATCGCCGCCGCGAAACTATCGAGATGAAAGATAGAGACAAAATCAGGACACTAGAAATCAACCCAGACTTTGTTTTGGATTTTACAGACATGAAGTTTCCCGATGAGTGTTTTAATTTCGTTGTCTTCGATCCGCCCCACCTCATCAACTGCGGCAAGAATAGCTGGCTTGCCAAGAAATACGGCAAATTAGACAAAGACACCTGGCAAGAAACTTTAAGTAAAGGCTTGAGCGAATGCCTGCGCGTCGTAAAGCCTGGTTGCGTCGTCGCTATGAAATGGAGCGAGCACGACATTAAAACCACTGAATTACTAAAGATATTACCTCAAAAACCAGCCTTCGGCGATAAATCTGGAATGACGCGGTGGCTGTTTTTTGTGAAAGGAGTTGAAAATGACAGATAAAGAATTAGAAAAAAGCCTAGGACGCATTAATCATATAGCTAATATATGTTACACGGTAATCATAATTTTGTTTACAGCGGCTATGGTGGCAATATTCTTAATAGGCAGTAAGTTAATATAGCAATGTCTATTCCTATATCGAGGAGCGTGACTGATGAAGCGTAAGATCAAAGGGCGCAACTACAAAACGCCAACACCTAGAGTTTACAGGTTGAAAGAAACTCGCACTACACAATTTATCCGCAAACAGCTGATAAATAAGAATGGAGCAATCTGTTCACTCTGCGACAAGCCGATTGAGACAATGAAAGATTGTACGATTGATCATATCATTCCAATTAGTAAAGGTGGCTTGACAACAATCGAGAATTGCCAGTTGGCACA